>NZ_PJDK01000039.1:0-56293 GCF_002837615.1 Klebsiella sp. X1-16S-Nf21 | reverse complement strand
CATCCACTTCGCTTCGCTCTGGATTTTGCCTTCCGCGCCGGCCAACGAGATCAGCGGCTGGCCGTTATCGTCAAAAATCGTCACGCTCATCGGCAAACTGCCTGGCGTGAAGAAGCTTTCCATACGGATGGTCTGCTCCACGCCGAGCATCGCCTGCAGACGGTTGGCCATATAGACCGGGGTCAGGGCATAAAAGTAGCCCACGCCGGGGCGCACGCCCTGGCTTATCCAGAACAGGTTGTTGCCGCGCTCGTTTTGCGGCGCGTTGCGATATTGCTCAATGCGCTGATGCAGGACTTTCAGCGCCTGATCGCGCTCAATCGGCACGTCCCGTAGGCCAAAGTTGGCCATGCAGAGGTTATCGCTGCCAATGAGAAAGATGCGGTTAAGGTCGTAGGCAGCGGTAAAATTATCCCGCCAGTAGCGCATAAACCACGCCAGTGATTGCAGCGAATTACGCCAGGTGCTGCTCATCGCGCTGCAGTCGGAATCTGGGTACAGGGGTTCAAAGTTGGGCACCGCGATATCGCCGTTTTGCCCTTGCGCTACCGCGTCCCCTGCCGACAAGCGGTTACCGGCGACGTACTTCAGCTCTTTAATCACGTCCGCCGTACGCTGAATATAGCGCTGGGCCTGGTCGGCGTTGAGATTGAGCTCCTGATGGATCTCGGCTTCCCGCTCGTGCAGGGCATTGACGATATAGAACACAGAGACAAACGCAATCAGCAGCCACAGTAATACCGCCAGCGCTCTGAACAGATAACGTGAAACCTTCAGGGTTGTATGAAACGAGGCAAGATATTTCAATGTGGCGATGCTCGGCCGTCAGGGACTCAACAGAATGGGGTTAAAGTAGCGGTAAACCGGCTTTGCCGCAATCTTAATGCAAAAAGGGCCGGGAGAATACCCGGCCCTTTCAGAACATTTACCAGGGACGATTACTCTTCGTCTTCGGCGATGTCGTCATCGGTATCCGCTTCCGGGGCGATATCGTCATCGCCTTCCGCTACGCTACCGTCGATGGCATCCAGTTCTTCGTCGTCCACCGGCTCTGCCACGCGCTGCAGACCCACCACGTTTTCATCTTCCGCGGTGCGGATGAGGATCACACCCTGGGTGTTACGGCCCACGATGCTCACTTCGGAAACGCGGGTACGAACCAGCGTCCCGGCGTCGGTGATCATCATGATCTGATCGCAGTCATCCACCTGCACGGCGCCCACCACGGAGCCGTTACGCTCGGTGACTTTGATCGAGATAACGCCCTGAGTGGCACGCGATTTGGTCGGATACTCCGCCGCTGCGGTACGTTTACCGTAACCGTTTTGCGTTACCGTCAGGATCGCGCCTTCGCCGCGCGGAATAATCAGCGAGACGACGCTGTCGTTTTCCGCCAGCTTGATGCCGCGTACGCCGGTGGCGGTACGGCCCATGGCGCGAACGGCGTCTTCTTTGAAGCGCACAACCTTACCGGCCGCGGAGAACAGCATCACTTCGTCCTGACCAGAGGTCAGATCGACGCCGATCAGCTCATCGCCTTCGTTCAGATTGACCGCGATGATACCGGCGGAACGCGGACGGCTGAACTCGGTCAGCGCGGTTTTCTTCACGGTACCGCTGGCGGTCGCCATAAAGACGTTGACGCCCTCTTCGTACTCGCGGACCGGGAGGATGGCGGTGATACGCTCATCGGCTTCCAGCGGCAGCAGGTTGACGATCGGACGACCGCGCGCGCCGCGACTGGCTTCCGGCAGCTGATAGACCTTCATCCAGTACAGACGGCCACGACTCGAGAAGCAGAGGATAGTGTCATGGGTGTTAGCCACCAGCAGGCGGTCGATAAAGTCTTCTTCTTTAATGCGCGCTGCTGACTTGCCTTTACCGCCACGACGCTGTGCTTCGTAGTCGGTCAGCGGCTGATACTTCACATAGCCCTGATGCGACAGGGTGACCACCACGTCTTCCTGGTTGATCAGATCTTCGATGTTAATATCAGCGCTGTTGGCAGTGATTTCGGTACGACGTTCGTCGCCGAACTGGTCACGGATCAGTTCCAGCTCTTCGCGAATCACTTCCATCAGACGATCGGCGCTGCCGAGAATGTGCAGCAGTTCCGCGATCTGCTCCAGCAACTCTTTATATTCGTCGAGCAGTTTTTCATGCTCAAGGCCGGTCAGTTTCTGCAGACGCAGATCCAGAATCGCCTGAGCCTGCTGCTCGGTCAGATAGTATTTACCGTCGCGCACGCCGAACTCTGGCTCCAGCCATTCCGGACGCGCGGCGTCATCACCGGCGCGCTCCAGCATCGCCGCAACGTTACCGAGATCCCACGCCTGGGCAACCAGCGCCGTTTTCGCTTCTGCCGGGGTCGGCGCGCGACGGATCAGTTCGATAATCGGGTCGATGTTGGCCAGCGCAACGGCCAGCGCTTCGAGGATATGCGCCCGGTCGCGCGCTTTGCGCAGTTCGAAAATCGTACGACGGGTCACCACTTCGCGGCGGTGGCGTACAAACGCGGCGATGATGTCCTTCAGGTTCATGATCTTCGGCTGACCATGGTGCAGAGCAACCATGTTGATGCCGAAGGAGACCTGCAGCTGAGTCTGGGAATAGAGGTTGTTGAGCACCACTTCCCCTACCGCATCGCGCTTCACTTCAATCACGATGCGCATCCCGTCTTTATCAGACTCGTCACGCAGCGCGCTGATGCCTTCCACGCGTTTTTCTTTGACCAGCTCGGCGATTTTCTCAATCAGGCGCGCTTTGTTCACCTGATACGGAATTTCGTGCACGATGATGGTTTCGCGGCCGGATTTCGCGTCCACTTCCACTTCCGCGCGTGCGCGGATATACACTTTACCGCGACCGGTGCGGTAAGCCTCTTCAATACCACGACGGCCATTAATAATGGCGGCGGTCGGGAAATCAGGGCCTGGAATATGCGCCATCAACCCTTCAATGCTGATGTCTTCATCGTCAACATACGCCAGACAGCCGTTGATCACTTCCGTCAGGTTATGCGGCGGTATATTGGTCGCCATCCCTACGGCGATCCCGGAGGCGCCGTTCACCAGCAGGTTAGGAATTTTGGTCGGCATGACGTCCGGAATACGCTCCGTACCGTCATAGTTGTCGACGAAATCGACCGTCTCTTTTTCAAGATCGGCCATCAGCTCATGAGCGATTTTCGCCAGACGAATTTCGGTATAACGCATCGCCGCGGCGGAGTCGCCGTCGATGGAACCGAAGTTACCCTGGCCGTCCACCAGCATGTAACGCAGCGAGAACGGCTGCGCCATACGAACGATGGTGTCGTATACCGCGGAGTCGCCGTGCGGGTGGTATTTACCGATTACGTCACCAACGACACGGGCTGATTTTTTATAGGCTTTGTTCCAGTCATTGCCCAATACGTTCATGGCGTAAAGTACGCGACGGTGTACCGGCTTCAGGCCATCTCGGACATCCGGCAGCGCACGGCCAACAATGACCGACATCGCATAATCCAGATAAGAGTTCTTAAGCTCTTCCTCAATGTTGACCGGTGTAATTTCTCTCGCAAGGTCGCTCATCTAACCGCTATCCCTCTACTGTATCCCGGATTCAAAGGTCGCAAATTATAACACAGCCGCGCTAATAGAGGTAAAGCAATACGGTTTATTCATGGCGCGCTGCTGATATACTCGCAGGTCTGAACAGAAAAGGAGTAAAAGCGCCCATGAATGCCGAAAAAACGTCGGTAGCCCCTAACGTCGATCATGCTGAAATCGCCAAATTCGAAGCCGTCGCCTCGCGCTGGTGGGATCTGGAGGGCGAGTTCAAACCGCTCCACCGCATCAACCCGCTGCGGCTGGGCTATATCGCCGAACGCTCCGGCGGCCTGTTCGGTAAAAAAGTCCTCGATGTCGGCTGCGGCGGCGGCATTCTCGCCGAGAGCATGGCGCGCGAAGGTGCGACGGTCACCGGACTGGACATGGGTGCCGAACCGCTGCAGGTCGCGAAGCTGCACGCCCTGGAGAGCGGTATTCAGGTGGACTATGTTCAGGAAACGGTTGAGGAACATGCCGCGAAGCATCCGCAGCAGTATGACGTCGTGACCTGTATGGAGATGCTGGAGCACGTGCCCGACCCGCAGTCGGTGGTGCATGCCTGCGCGCGGCTGGTGAAGCCCGGCGGCCAGGTCTTCTTCTCCACCATCAACCGCAACGGCAAGGCCTGGCTGATGGCGGTGGTCGGTGCGGAATATGTCATGAAGATGGTGCCTAAGGGCACTCATGATGTGAAGAAGTTTATCAAACCGGCCGAACTGCTGAGCTGGGTAGATCAGACTACTCTGAAAGAGCAGCATATCATCGGTCTGCATTACAATCCGCTGACCAACACCTTCAAGTTAGCGCCGGGGGTTGATGTTAACTATATGTTGCATACCACCGCCAAACAGGACTGAGGTCAGCACCTGCGCTTATGATGATTGCGCGGCATCAAGCCGCGTGATTATTTCTTCCGATGAAGAAATCAGCACTCGATCAAATTTTCATTTTTTTTTCTGTTTTATTGACTTCTTCTCCAGGCCTTATGCGACGTGGACTTGCGGATTATTACCCTTCCGCAACCTCAATTTAACGTCAAAATCAACCCTTGTACTCAAAAGATTCCTTACTAAAATACTCACCATATAGCGTTTCTTTTATCGACAACCCCCTACATATAGTATTTATCCACAGAGTTAGTCACAACGGCCTTCTGTGGATAAACGGGGGATATTTTCTTTCACGGACAGGTAAAATCCACATGAATCAGAGTCTGCTGGTGACAAAGCGCGACGGGACCACCGAGCGCATCAATCTCGACAAAATCCATCGCGTACTGGATTGGGCGGCAGAAGGACTGAATAACGTTTCGATTTCCCAGGTAGAGCTGCGCTCCCATATCCAGTTCTATGACGGCATCAAAACCGCGGACATCCACGAAACCATTATTAAAGCCGCTGCGGATCTGATCTCCCGCGACGCGCCGGATTACCAGTACCTCGCCGCGCGTCTGGCGATTTTCCATTTGCGTAAAAAAGCCTTTGGCCAGTTTGAGCCGCCGGCGCTCTACGATCACGTGGTGAAGATGGTCGAGAAGGGTAAATACGATCATCATCTGCTGGAAGACTACACGGAAGAAGAGTTCCAGCAGATGGACGGTTTCCTCGACCACTGGCGCGACATGAACTTCTCCTACGCAGCCGTTAAGCAGCTGGAAGGCAAGTATCTGGTACAAAACCGCGTTACCGGCGAAATTTATGAGAGCGCACAGTTCCTCTATATTCTGGTCGCCGCGTGTCTGTTCTCGAACTACCCGCGCGAAACCCGTCTGGACTACATTAAGCGTTTCTACGACGCGGTATCGACCTTTAAAATCTCGCTGCCGACGCCAATCATGTCCGGCGTGCGCACCCCAACCCGTCAGTTCAGCTCCTGCGTGCTGATCGAGTGCGGCGACAGCCTGGATTCCATCAACGCCACCTCCAGCGCGATTGTGAAATACGTTTCCCAGCGCGCCGGGATCGGCATCAACGCCGGGCGCATTCGCGCGCTGGGCAGCCCGATCCGCGGCGGCGAAGCCTTCCACACCGGTTGCATTCCGTTCTACAAACATTTCCAGACCGCGGTGAAATCCTGCTCGCAGGGCGGCGTTCGCGGCGGCGCGGCGACCCTCTTCTACCCAATGTGGCATCTGGAAGTGGAAAGCCTGCTGGTGCTGAAAAACAACCGCGGTACCGACGCCAACCGCGTTCGTCATATGGACTACGGCGTACAGATCAACAAGCTGATGTACACCCGTCTGCTGAAGGGCGGCGACATTACCCTGTTCAGCCCTTCCGATGTCCCGGGCCTGTATGACGCCTTCTTTGCCGATCAGGACGAGTTTGAGCGCCTGTACACCCAGTACGAGCAGGACGACAGCATTCGCAAGCAGCGTATTAAAGCCGTTGAGCTGTTCTCGCTGATGATGCAGGAACGCGCCTCTACCGGCCGCATCTACATCCAGAACGTCGACCACTGCAACACCCACAGCCCGTTCGATCCGGTAGTCGCCCCGGTGCGTCAGTCTAACCTGTGCCTGGAGATCGCCCTGCCGACCAAACCGCTGGAAGACGTCAACGACGAAAACGGCGAAATCGCGCTGTGCACCCTGTCGGCCTTCAACCTCGGCGCGATTGACAGCCTCGACGAGCTGGAAGAGCTGGCGGTGCTGGCGGTGCGTGCCCTGGATGCACTGCTGGACTATCAGGATTACCCGATCCCGGCCGCCAAACGCGGCGCGATGGGGCGTCGTACGCTGGGCATCGGCGTGATCAACTTCGCTTACTATCTGGCGAAGCATGGCAAACGCTACTCCGACGGCAGCGCCAACAACCTGACGCACAAAACCTTCGAAGCGATTCAGTACTACCTGCTGAAGGCCTCCAACGAGCTGGCTATCGAGCAGGGCGCCTGCCCGTGGTTCAATGAAACCACCTACGCGCAGGGTATCCTGCCGATCGATACCTATAAGAAAGACCTGGACGGCATCGTCAGCGAATCTCTGCACTTCGACTGGGAAGCATTGCGCGAATCCATTAAAACCCACGGTCTGCGTAACTCCACGCTCTCCGCACTGATGCCGTCCGAGACCTCATCGCAGATCTCCAACGCCACCAACGGCATTGAGCCGCCGCGCGGCCACGTCAGTATCAAAGCGTCCAAGGACGGTATCCTGCGCCAGGTGGTGCCGGATTACGAAAATCTGCAGAACGCCTATGAGCTGCTGTGGGAAATGCCGAACAACGACGGTTATCTGCAGCTGGTGGGTATCATGCAGAAGTTTATCGACCAGTCGATCTCTGCCAACACCAACTACGATCCGACGCGCTTCCCGTCCGGAAAAGTGCCGATGCAGCAGTTGCTCAAAGACCTGCTCAACGCCTATAAATTCGGTGTCAAAACGCTGTACTATCACAACACCCGTGATGGCGCAGAAGACGCTCAGGATGACCTGGCCCCGTCCATCCAGGACGACGGCTGCGAAAGCGGCGCTTGTAAGATCTAAGTTATTTTTGCCGGGTGGCGCGATGCTTACCCGGCCTACGATTGTGTAGGCCCGGCCAACGTAGTACCGCCGGGCAATACATTTCAACAGGACTCACTTCAATGGCATACACCACTTTTTCACAGACGAAAAACGATCAGCTGCTGGAACCGATGTTTTTTGGCCAGCCGGTTAACGTGGCCCGCTACGATCAGCAAAAATATGACATCTTTGAAAAGCTGATTGAAAAGCAGCTCTCCTTCTTCTGGCGTCCGGAAGAGGTTGACGTTTCCCGCGATCGCATCGACTACCAGGCGCTGCCGGAACATGAAAAACATATTTTCATCAGCAACCTGAAGTACCAGACGCTGCTCGACTCCATCCAGGGCCGCAGCCCGAACGTTGCGCTGCTGCCGCTGATCTCCATCCCGGAGCTGGAAACCTGGGTGGAAACCTGGGCCTTCTCCGAGACCATCCACTCGCGCTCCTACACCCATATCATCCGCAACATCGTCAACGATCCGGCGACCGTGTTCGACGATATCGTGACCAACGAGCAGATCCAGAAACGTGCGGAAGGCATCTCTCACTATTACGATTCGCTGATCGAAATGACCAGCTACTGGCACCTGCTGGGCGAAGGCACCCACACCGTCAACGGCAAAACCGTGACCGTGAATCTGCGCGAGCTGAAAAAGAAACTCTATCTGTGTCTGATGAGCGTTAACGCGCTGGAAGCGATCCGCTTCTACGTTAGCTTCGCCTGCTCCTTCGCTTTCGCCGAGCGCAAGCTGATGGAAGGCAACGCCAAAATTATCCGCCTGATCGCCCGCGATGAAGCGCTGCACCTGACCGGCACCCAGCATATGCTGAACCTGCTGCGCTCCGGCAGCGACGATCCGGAGATGGCGGAAATCGCCGAAGAGTGCAAGCAGGAGTGCTATGACCTGTTCGTGCTGGCGGCGCAGCAGGAGAAAGAGTGGGCGGACTATCTGTTCCGCGACGGCTCGATGATCGGCCTGAACAAAGATATTCTCTGCCAGTACGTCGAGTACATCACCAATATCCGCATGCAGGCAGTGGGCCTCGATCTGCCATTCCAGACCCGCTCCAACCCAATCCCATGGATCAACACCTGGCTGGTCTCCGATAACGTCCAGGTGGCGCCGCAGGAAGTGGAAGTCAGCTCGTATCTCGTCGGTCAGATCGATTCTGAAGTCGATGCCGACGACCTGAGCAATTTCCAGCTGTAATGAAGCGGATTTTCCTGAAAATCTCTGACACTCGCCTTGAGTGTCAGGATGAACACCCTTCCCTGCTGGCGGCGCTGGAGTCGCATAATATCGACGTCGAGTATCAGTGCCGCGAAGGCTATTGCGGTTCCTGCCGCACGCGTCTGGTTTCCGGCCAGGTTGACTGGCTGACCGAGCCGCTGGCCTTTATCCAGCCGGGGGAAATTTTGCCCTGCTGCTGCCGGGCGAAAGGCGATATTGAGATCGAGATGTAAGTGTTGTCGATGTGTGCGGCCTGATGCCCTCACCCCGGCCCTCTCCCACAGGGAGAGGGGGAAAACATAAAAGGGCCTTACGGCCCTTTTGTTTTATTTCGCGTTCAGAAACTGCACCGCTTTATCCGGGAAATCGGTAAACAAGCCGTCGACGCCCGCCTGGTGATACAGCACGTCATAGAGCTGATTAACGTTAGTCGCGTACTCCGGCAGCTGATCCGCACGCACGGTGTACGGATGCACCTGCAGATGGCTGGCATGCGCCTCTTTCACCATCGCCGTCAGCTTCACCGCGCCCGGCTTCGAGCCTTCCGCTACCAGCATATGGTAATCCGGGCCGATACCGTCGGCGTACTGCGCGATCTGCGCCATCGCTCCCGGCTTAAACATCCAGTCATAGCTGTAGTTCACCCATTTACCGTCCGCCTGTTTCTGCTGGGTTTCATTCCAGTCGGTGTAGGCGATGAGCTGCACCAGATTGAGATCCATGCCCATCTCCGGTTCCAGCTCATTTTTGATGCGTTTGAGCTCATTAGCGTCAAAGCACTGCAGATAAACCTTATCCTGCTTGCTGGTGTAGCCATATTCCTTCAGCACTTTCAGCGTGCTGGCGGCAATATCTTTGCCTTCCTGATGGTGGAACCACGGCGCTTTGATTTCCGGGTAGATACCAATATTTTTACCCGTCGAATGGTTCAGCCCCTGGACAAACTCAATCTCTTCTTCAAAGGTATGAATGCGGAAATCGGATTTGCCCATCGGGAAACGCCCGGGATAGGTTTGCACGTTCTTACCATTTTTCGGCTCAAAACCTTCGGTAAACTTCAACGACTTAATCTCGGCCAGGGTAAAGTCGATGGCGTAGAAACGGCCATCTTGACGCGCCCGCTGCGGGAAACGCTGCGCAACGTCAGTCACCCGATCGAGATAATGGTCGTGTAACACCACCAGCCGGTCGTCTTTGGTCATCACCAGATCTTGCTCAAGGTAATCCGCCCCCTGAGCGTAAGCCATCGCTTTCGCCGGCAGGGTATGTTCCGGCAGATACCCGCTGGCGCCGCGGTGGGCGATGACCATTTTCTCCGCTGCGACGGCGCTGAAGCACAGCGCCGAACTGGCCAAAATCATGCCGCTCATTAGCGCGGTGAGTTTCATGTTCATCGTCGCTCCTTAGGCTTGTTTCAGTTGTTGATGATGACGACGCTCGCCAAGCATCACGATAACCAGCAGGATAACCGCCAGCACGCTGCCGCCGATCATCACCATGAAGCCGCCGTCCCAGCCGAAGAAATCGACGGTGTAGCCGACGATGGCGCTCGCGGCTACGGAACCGCCGAGATAGCCAAACAGACCGGTGAAGCCCGCAGCGGTACCGGCGGCTTTTTTCGGCGCCAGTTCCAGCGCATGCAGACCGATCAGCATCACCGGGCCGTAAATCAGGAAGCCAATGATGATCATACAGGCCATATCCACGCCCGGATTACCCGGCGGGTTCAGCCAGTAAACGACAGTGGCGATGGTCACCAGGGTCATAAAGAACACGCCGGTCGCGCCGCGGTTGCCTTTAAACACTTTGTCCGACATCCAGCCGCACAGCAGCGTGCCCGGGATCCCCGCGTACTCATAGAGGAAGTAGGCCCAGGAGGATTTATCCAGCGCGAAGTGTTTGACCTCTTTCAGGTAGGTCGGCGACCAGTCCAGAATGCCGTAGCGCAGCAGATAAACGAAGACGTTAGCGATAGCGATGTACCACAGCAGCTTGTTCGGCAGAATGTACTGCATAAAGATCTGCTTCGCCGTCAGCTCTTCTTCGTGCTTTTCACTATAGTCATCCGGATAGTCGTTTTTATACTCTTCGATCGGCGGCAGACCGCAGGACTGCGGGGTATCGCGCATCATCGCGAAGGCAAAAATCGCCAGCAGGATCGCGCCGAAGGCGGGCATATACAGCGCCGCGTGCCAGTCGTTAAACCACGCCATCCCCAGCAGGAACAGCAGCGGCGGAATACCGCCGCCGACGTTATGCGCGCAGTTCCACACCGAGACAATCCCACCGCGCTCTTTCTGCGACCACCAGTGCACCATGGTCCGGCCGCACGGCGGCCAGCCCATCCCCTGGAACCATCCGCAAAGAAACAGCAATACGAACATGATCATGATGCTGGAAGTCGCCCACGGTACAAAACCCATCACCAGCATCACCAGCGCGGCGAGGATCAAGCCGGCCGGCAGGAAAATGCGCGGATTCGAGCGGTCAGAGACCGAGCCCATGATGAATTTCGAAAATCCGTAGGCGATGGAGATGCCGGAAAGGGCGAAACCGAGGTCGCCACGGGAGAAGCCCTGCTCAATCAGATAAGGCATCGCCAGGGCAAAGTTCTTACGAACCAGATAGTAAGCGGCATAACCAAAAAAGATGCCAATAAAAATCTGCCAGCGTAATCGACGATACAGCGGGTCGATCTCCGCTGCTGGCAAACGCGCTTTATGCGCGGCGGGTTTAAAAATACTTAACATATCAGCCTCCGTGGCCCTTGCTGTTTTCTACTGACGTCACGACAAAATCCCAGATTAATCACCAACTTCAAATATGGTCGCGATAGTAGGCAATACGTAGAGTTGATACTGTGAAACATCGCACAATTTGTTACAGAAATATGACAAAACGTTCCATTGTGAGCACAAAATCACATAACACGCTCAAATAACGCGCGAATATGCTCGAAATCAAACAATAACCTTATGAATTGTGGCTAAATGGCGTTAAACGAAAGCAGAGGAGCTGAAGATGACGGGACGTCTTGATAGCGAGGTCATTATCATCGGCGGCGGAGCAACCGGCGCCGGCATCGCCCGCGACTGCGCCCGACGCGGATTACGCACGCTGCTCATTGAGCGCCATGATATCGCCACCGGGGCCACCGGCCGTAATCATGGACTGCTGCACAGCGGCGCCCGCTATGCGGTGACCGACAACGAATCCGCCCGCGAATGCATCAGTGAGAACCGCATCCTGCGCCGCATCGCCCGCCACTGTATCGAACCGTCCGGCGGTCTGTTTATTACCCTGCCTGAAGATGACCTGGCGTATCAGCAGACTTTTATCACCGCCTGCCAGCAGGCCGGCATTGAAGCTACCCCGCTCTCCCCGCAGGACGCGCTGCGCCGGGAGCCCGCCGTCAACCCGACGCTGCTGGGCGCAGTGCAGGTCCCGGACGGCACCATCGACCCGTTTCGCCTCACCGCAGCCAATATGCTCGACGCCCGCGAACACGGCGCGCAGATCCTTACCGGCTGCGAAGTAACAGGCCTGCTGCGCCAGGGCGATCGCGTCTGTGGCGTCCAGGTATACGACCGCCAACTTCACCAGGCCCGCACGCTGTACGCCGGGGTGGTGGTTAACGCCGCCGGGATCTGGGGGCAGCGCATTGCGGAATATGCCGACCTGCGCATCACCATGTTCCCGGCGAAGGGATCGCTGTTGATCCTTGACCACCGGATTAACAACCTGGTGATCAACCGCTGCCGTAAGCCGGCCGACGCCGATATTCTGGTGCCCGGGGATACCATCTCGCTGATCGGCACCACCTCAATGCATATTCCTTATGACGACATTGACGACAACCGGGTAACGACGGCGGAAGTCGATACCCTGCTGCGCGAAGGCGAAAAGCTGGCGCCGATCATGGGCCGCACCCGGATCCTCCGCGCCTACTCCGGCGTCCGCCCGCTGGTGGCCAGCGATAACGATCCCAGCGGGCGCAGCGTCAGCCGCGGCATCGTCCTGCTCGACCATGCCCAGCGTGACGGTATGGAAGGCTTCATTACTATCACCGGCGGCAAGCTGATGACCTATCGCCTGATGGCCGAGTGGGCCACCGACGCCGTCTGTCGTAAGCTGGGAAACACCACCCCCTGTAGCACGGCCGAGACCCCGCTGCCCGGTTCACAAGAGCCAACGGAAAGTACCCTGCAAAAAATTATCTCCCTCCCCACCCCGCTGCGCGGCTCGGCCGTCTACCGTCACGGCGATCGCACTCCGGCCTGGCTTGGCGACAGCCGCCAGCACCGTAGCCTGGTCTGCGAATGCGAAGCCGTTACCGCTGGCGAAGTGAAATACGCGGTGGAAAATCTGGCGGTCAACACCCTGCTCGACCTGCGCCGCCGCACCCGGATTGGCATGGGCACCTGCCAGGGGGAACTCTGCGCCTGCCGCGCTGCCGGACTGTTGCAGCGCTTTAACGTCACCACCCCCGCGCAGTCGTTGACCCAGCTATCGGCGTTTCTCAATGAACGCTGGAAGGGCGTGCAGCCCATCGCCTGGGGCGACGCACTGCGCGAAAGCGAATTCACCCGCTGGGTCTACCTCGGCCTGTGCGGACTGCCACAGGAGCACCAGGATGAAGTTTGATTGCGCAATTGTCGGCGGCGGGCTCGCCGGCCTGTTGTGCGGGCTGGCGCTGAATCAGTACGGCCTGCGCAGCGTCATTATCAGCCGCGGGCAGAGCGCGCTGCATTTTTCCTCCGCGTCGTTAGACCTGCTCTCGGCGCTGCCCAACGGCGATAACGTTACTGACGTCGCACAAGGTCTGCAGCAACTCGCTGAACAGCTTCCTGAACACCCTTATTCCCGGCTCGGCGCCGGGGCGGTACTCGAATACGCGACACAGACCGAAGCCCTGCTGGCCGCCTGCGGCGCGAACATGCAAGGCGAAGCGCGCCAACCTCATCTGCGGGTGACGCCGCTGGGGACGTTGCGACCGGCGTGGCTGTCGCCGGAAGAGGTTCCGCTGGCACCCTTCGCGCAGCAACACGTATGCCTGGTAGGGATTAGCGGTTTTGCTGATTTTCAGCCACATCTCGCCGCCGCCGCGCTCGGTCAACACGGAGTTACCGCCGCGGCGGTGGAAATCGAGTTACCGCTGCTGGATGTGCTGCGTGACAACCCCACCGAGTTTCGCGCCGCCAATATCGCCCGCGTACTGGATGATGAGAATCTATGGCCGGCCCTGCATGCAGCGCTGCTACCGCTGGCACAGCAGCATGACCTGCTGATCATGCCCGCCTGTTTTGGCCTCGCCGACGATCGCCTGTACCGCTGGCTGCAGACGCGTCTGCCCTGCCCGCTGCGTCTGCTGCCGACGCTGCCGCCTTCGGTGCCGGGGATGCGTTTACATTCTCAGCTGCAACGCCAGTTCATTCGTGAGGGCGGCATCTGGCTTGCTGGCGATGAAGTGGTGAAAATCAGCCATCGACAGGGCGCCGTCGAGGCCGTCTGGACGCGAAATCACGTCGATGTCGCGCTGCGTCCGCGTTTCACCGTGCTGGCCAGCGGCAGCTTTTTCAGCAACGGTCTTGTCGCCACTCGCGATAGCGTGCGCGAGCCGATCCTCGGCCTCGATCTGCAGCAGACCCTGCCCCGGGAAAGCTGGTACCAGCGCGATTTCTTCGCCTCACAACCGTGGCAGCGCTTCGGCGTGAAAACCGATGCCCTGCTGCGCCCCGTGCTGGGCGGGCAGTCGTTCCATAATCTGTTCGCCATTGGCTCATTGCTCGGCGGGTTCGATGCCATTCAGCTCGGCTGTGGCGGCGGCGTCTGCGCCGTCACCGCGCTGCACGCCGCCAGACAGATCCACGCCCTTGCCGGAGGCCGGCCATGAACGATACCCGTTTTGAAAGCTGCATTAAGTGCACGGTCTGTACCACCACCTGCCCGGTAAGTCGGGTCAATCCACGCTATCCCGGCCCGAAACAGGCGGGGCCGGACGGCGAACGTCTGCGTCTGAAGGATGGCGCGCTGTACGACGAGGCGCTGAAGTACTGCATTAACTGCAAGCGCTGCGAGGTTGCCTGCCCGTCGGATGTGAAAATTGGCGATATCATTCAGCGCGCCCGGGCACAGTACGGCCAGCAAAAGCCGACCCTGCGCGACGCCATCCTCAGCCATACCGACCTGATGGGCACCCTTTCCACTCCCTTTGCCCCCCTGGTCAACGCCACGACCGGTTTAAAACCGGTGCGCCGCCTGCTCGACGCGGCGCTTAAAATCGACCACCGGCGTACGCTGCCGAAATATGGCTTCGGCACCTTCCGCCGCGCTTACCGCCAGCTCGCGGCCAGACAGGCGGAGTATCCTGAGCAGGTGGTCTTCTTTCATGGTTGCTACGTCAACTATAACCACCCGCAGCTGGGTAAGGATCTGATCCGCGTCGTCAACGCGCTGGGTACCGGTGTGCAGTTGTTATCAAAGGAAAAATGCTGCGGCGTGCCGCTGATCGCCAACGGCTTTTTCGACAAGGCGCATAAGCAGGCGCAGAGTAACGTCGCTGCGATGCGGGAAAACACGCTGCCGATCATTGCCACCTCCTCGACCTGCACCTTTACGCTACGTGATGAATACCCTCATCTCCTCGATGTCGACAACAGCGATCTTCGCGATCGGGTCGAGCTGGCCACCCGCTGGATCTGGAAACAGCTGGATGCCGGCAAGACGCTACCGCTGCGCCGGCTGCCGCTGAAGGTGGTCTATCACACCCCGTGTCATATGGAAAAGATGGGCTGGTCGCTGTATACCCTCGAGCTGCTGCGGCTGATCCCCGGCCTGCAGCTGGAGGTGCTGGATTCACAGTGCTGCGGCATCGCGGGCACCTACGGGTTTAAAACTGAGAATTATGCGGTATCCCAGGCTATCGGCGCCCCGCTGTTCCGCCAGATTGAGGAGAGCGGCGCCGACATCGTCGTGACCGACTGCGAGACCTGCAAGTGGCAGATTGAGATGTCCACCCGCAAACGCTGCGAGCATCCGCTGACGGTACTGGCGCAGGCGCTCGCCTGAGCCCAGCGCCAGCCTCCGCCATCAATAGTTAATAGCTCGCTTTCTCCTGCGGCTGGGCGCAGGTGGGTTTGAACATCGCCAGCCGGCGGTCCAGCGCCTGGGTATACAGCATGGTGTCCACCCCGACCGCCACGAAGTTGGCCCCCCAGGCAAGACATTTTTCTGCCATCGCCGGGTCGACCGCCAGAAATCCGGCCGCTTTCCCCGCCGCGCGAATGCGCCGGATGCTCTGCTCGATCACCCGCTGCACGTCAGGATGGCCGGCATCGTCCGGGTGACCCAGCGAGGCGGAGAGATCCGCCGGACCGATAAACACCCCGTCAATGCCGTCCACCTCAAGAATCGCGTCCAGATTCTCCAGCGCGGTTCGGCTCTCGACCTGTATCAGCAGACAGAGTTCGTCATTCGCCTCCGCCATATAATTCTCTATCCTTCCCCAGCGCGCCGCTCTCGCCACGCCAGCGCCAACACCGCGGCTACCGATGGGCGGATAACGGGTCGCCGAGACCACTTCCCGCGCCTGCTCGGCGGTATCGACCATCGGCACCAGCAAGGTTCTGGCGCCAATATCCAGCACCTGTTTTATCAGGCTGCGGTTGCCCTCGACCGGACGAATGACCGGCTGGCTGGCGTAGGGGGCAATCGCCTGCAGCTGATGATAAAGGTCCTGAATGGTGTTCGGGGCATGCTCGCCGTCGATCAGCAGCCAGTCGTATCCCGAGGTCGCGGCGATCTCGGCCATGTAGGAGGAGGTGGAGCTCAGCCACAGGCCGATTTGCGTCTCACCGCGTAATAATCCCCGTTTGAAGGGGTTAGATAACAGTGCGTTCATAGCGATTCCTTTATTCAATGCTGTACGCTGCCGCGCTGGGGTACCGCGCGGGTAAGGCTCAATGAAAAGATAATGACCACCCCGACAATGGCGACGCCGGCCAGGGTTAACAGTCCGGCGGCGCTGCTGGCGAACAAATTTTCGGCCTGCACGCGCACGATCGGCGCCAGAAAACCGCCGATGGCGCCAAACAGGTTAACAAAGCCAATCCCGGCGGCCAGCGCTGTGCCGGACAGCAGCTGCGTCGGCATCGTCCAGAAGACCGGCTGCACGGCAATCACCCCAACCGCCGCCACGCACAGCGCGATGATAGCCAGCACCGGCGCCACCAGTCCGGACACCGCAATCCCGACCGCCGCCGCCAGCAGCGTCAGGGCGGCAATATTGCGCCGCTCGCCGGTGCGATCGGAGTAGCGAGGGATAAGCCAGGTGCCAAACAGCGCTGCCACCCACGGGATAGCCGTCACCACCGAGGCAACGAAGCCAACTTTGGTGCCCAGCAGCGCAGCAACCTGGGTGGGCAGGAAGAAAATCAGACCATAGACCGCCACCTGAATGGTCAGATAAATCAGCGCCAGCTGCCAGACCCGCCCGTTACGCAGCGCATCGGACAGGCGCGAGGCAATCTTTTTCTCCTCCTCGCGCGCCAGCTCGCCGATCAGCGCCTGTTTCTCCTCTATGCTCAGGAAGCGGGCATGCTGCGGCGAATCGTCCAGCCAGAAGAAGGTGAACGCTCCCGCGGCGACGGCGAGCAGGCCTTCAATGACAAACATCCAGAACCAGCCGGGATGGCCCATAAACCCATGCATCTCCAGCAGCGCACCGGATAAAGGCGATCCCAGCGTCAGGGCCAGCGGCGCCCCCATATAAAACAGCCCCATAATGCTGGCGCGGTTTTGCTGGGGAAACCACTGTGAAGTGAGGTAGATCATTCCGGGAAAGAAGCCCGCCTCCGCCGCGCCCAGCAGGGTACGTACCAGCAGGAATTTCGCTTCCGTATCCGCCCACGCCATCGCCGCCGACAGCACGCCCCACAGGAGAGTGGTGAAGCCGATCCATTTTCTGGCGCCAAATTTGCGCATCAGCAGATTGGCCGGCACCCCGAGGAAGGCATAGACCACAAAGAAGATACCGGCCCCCAGCGCGTAGGCCTCATTGCTGAGCCCGGTATCCAGCTGGTAGGTCTCTTTGGCGAAACCGATATTCGAACGGTCAAGAAACGCCAGCACGTACAGCGCCAGCATAAAGGGGATTAAGCGGGCGCGGTTTTTCTTCACCACGCTCTCCAGCAGAGTGTTGCTCATCATAATATCCTCAGGCGCGGGCCGCCGGGCGGCCCGACGCAATCAGTGTTGATAAGGACGCTTCAGGTTGCAGTCGCGATTGAGCTCGACGCCAAAGCCGGGTTTATCCAGGACCGATTTATGAATGCGCCCTCTCTCCGGCACCGGCTCGCCGAGCAGGATCGGGTCGAACTGCGGACGCAGCGTGGCGCAGTCCGGGCTGGTCATCAGAAACTCGCTGAACGGCGTGTTGGTGAAGGTGATCACCGCATGATGGGAGTAAACCGACGAGCCGTGGGGCACCACCAGCTGCCCGCGCGCTTTGGCGATGGCCGCGATCTCCACCAGGGTGGTTAAGCCGCCGCACCAGCCGACGTCGGGCTGCATAATATCGATGCCGGTTTCCGACAGGGTGCGGAAGGACTGCAGTGTGCCGTGGTGCTCGCCGCTGGTCACCATCATCCCGGCCGGCGCCTGGCGCTTCAGCTCGCGATAGCCTTCATACTGCTGCGGCGGCAGGCACTCTTCGATCCACTTGAGGTTATAAGGGGCACAGGCATGGGCAAGTTTGGTGGCATAGTTAACGTCCTGACTCATCCAGCAGTCCAGCATTAACCAGAAATCCGGGCCACATTTTTCACGCATGTCAGCCACCATGGCGACGTCTTTGCGGATCCCGGCGTCGCCATCGTGCGGCCCCCAGTGGGTAGGCATTTTACCGCCGATAAAGCCCATCTCCTGCGCCAGGTCCGGACGCGCGCCGGTGGCATAGAACTGGATTTCGTCGCGCACTGCCCCGCCCAGCAGTTTGTAGACCGGCAGGCCAACCACTTTACCGAACAGATCCCACAGCGCCAGGTCGACACAGGAGAGGGTATTCATTACCAGGCCGCCGGATCCCGCGTAGTAAAGGGTGGCGTTAAGCATCTGGTCATGGATCAGTTTGATATCGCTGACGCATTTGCCTTCGATAAAGCGGTTGAGATGTTTTTCCACGATAAAGCAGCCCATCTCCCCGGCCGTCGACACCGCAAAGCCGGTCTGTCCGTTGTCGGCTTCCACTTCCACAATCAGCGTCCCCAGCACGTTGATGCCAAAAGACTGGCGGGACTGCTCATACTCTTTATATTTGCTCATCGGGGTGGCGATATGATCGTCAATCCAGTGGTTAGCCCCCTGGTCGTGGTAATCACCGCCGCCGGCGCCCTGCTCTGCTGTGGCGCCGCCGGTAAACCAGGCGCGGACGTGTTTAATTTTCGGTAGGGTCATGATGTTCTCCTTATGATGAGGCGAGTTGTTCGAAGGGGCTTTTCCACCCCAGCAGACGGGAAATATCTTTCGCGCAGGCAATCGCCTTACCGGCCAGATAATCGCGATTGTCTTCATTGATTTGCAGACGGGTGCCCACCACCGAGATGGCGGCGGTCAGGTCGTTATTGGCGTTAAACACCGGCGCGGCCACGCAGCGCACATCCGGATAGTCCTCGCCATTATCAAAGCTCCAGCCCCGAGCGCGAATGCGCCCCAGCTCCTCCCGCAGCTGTTGTGCATCGGTGATGGTCGTTGGCGTGGCCCGCTCCCACTGCAGGTCGTCGATAATCGACGCCTGAACGCTGGCGGGCTGCCAGGCCAGCAAACATTTGCCGATCCCGGAGCGATAAAGCGACAGGCTCTTGCCTTCGTGCGAACGCACGCTAATGGTGGCGGGAGACTCAATTTTAAGAATGTAGTAGGCGTTACCCTGATCGATGATGCCCAGATGGCAAAGCAGGCCGCACTCATCCATCAGTCGGGTGAGGCGCGGACGCGCCAGCTCGCGCAGATCCATTTTGCTCAGCGCCTGCCCGGCCAGCTCCACCAGCTTGGTCCACAGGCAGTAGTTATCCTGATTATCCATACTGATGAAGCGCTGCTTTTTTAGCTCGCCCAGCAGCAGATAAACCGTGCTTTTCGGGATCCCCAGTTCGGCAATGATGGTGGCTGCGCTGCAGGGACCAATCCGGCTGATTAAATTGAGGATCTCAATCGCGCGGGTCAGCGCCGGGACTTTTGTTGATTCCAACATACTGGACTCCAATCCTGAATACTGGAATCAGTGTTGCGATTGTGCGGGCGGTAAAGTGTGAGCGATATCGCGGGGCAATCGTTTTCCCGTATGCTGGACCATCCGCTGCAGATTATTGCGACTTAACGCACAGAATTTTTTCAGGAGAGTACAACAGGCTGGACAACCGGCGCCCGGGAGAAGCCCGCGCGCCGGGGGAAACGACTTACAGCGAGAGGGAATCCACCACGTTAATCCAGCCATGTTCGCTGGCCAGCGGTTGACCATTCAGCCAGCGACGCAGCATGTTTAATGCCATCATGGCGCAGACTTCCTGGCGTACCGCCAGGCTGTGGCGGGTGACGCTGAACTTCACGCGCAGCGCGAAGGTGCCGTCCGGGGTGGCCAGGGCCACGTTAAGATGATCGTTCTCCTGGCCGCTCACCGCCAGGGCCAGGCCGGCAAAATGGTTTATTCGCCGCTCGGCCGCCCAGCGAGCCGCCTGCGCCAGCGTCTCCTCCTGCGCCGGGACCACTTCGCTGGCCAGCAGCGGCGCGCCGGCGCGGGACAGCTGCAGCGCCAGCAGGCCGCCGGTAAACTGCTCGCTGAGCGTCAGGCTCAGCTGCCGCTCCTGCAGGCAGCGCGCAATCTGCGCCGGTAACCCTTCCGTGCCTTCGAAAATCAGACTGTCGCCAGCCACCTTGCGGACTTCCGGCCACAGGGCCAGCATGGCGTCGCGCTGGTCAGCCGGTCCGGTTAGCTTGAGTTCGATAATCGGCATCGACGAACGGTAACCCATCACCACGCCAGGCGGTAACGTCAGCGGATTGAGGCTTTGCGCCAGCTCGCTCTCCGAGCGGCCAAAAGTGGTCAAACGCAGGCATACCGGCGGTTCCGGCAGCGTAAAGCGCTGACGCAGACGCGGTAAAATCTCCTGCTCGACCATCACCTTAAATTCAGAAGGTACACCGGGGGTGAAAAACATCAGGCAGCGGTTGAGCTGAACGGCAAAGCCACAGGCCGTGCCGACCGGGTTATTGATCATCTCGGCGCTGGCGGGGATTTCCGCCTGCTTGCGGTTACTTTCCGCCATCGGCCGGCCGCGCTCGGCAAAGAAACGGGTCATGGTTTCCAGCCACTCCGGATGCAAAATAAGCTCTTCGCCTTTCGCGGTGGCGGCGGCCAGCGCGCTCAGATCGTCGCTGGTCGGCCCAAGGCCGCCGTTAACGATCAGCACATCCGCCTGTTCGCTGCGTTCGCGCAGAATCGCCACCAGCGCATCAAGATCGTCGCCAACGGTATGGCGGCGCGTTAACGGTAACCCCTGATTAAAAAAGAAATCCGCCAGCCATGCCGCATTGGTATCAACGATTTGACCATGCAACACTTCATCGCCAGTGGACAGCATTTCCACATTCAACATTGCTCACTCCTTGCCTGCCAGGTGGCAAATACTATAACGCAAAGCGGGATGCTGACGAGGAGGAAAATCTGGCGCGGCAAGAAGATACCGCGCCGGAGGAGATTAGAAGCTGGCGCTGGCGCCGATGTACGGGCCGTCGGCGATGGTGTTATCGCGGTTGCCATCTTTGCCCGCCAGGTTCAGATAGCGATAGCCTGCCTGGATGCTGAGCGGACGCATGATGGTCCAGCTGGCGCCGACGTTGGCTTCCTGATAGCTGTCAATGCCGCTGGAGAGGGAATCCGGCGAGTAGTAGTAGTCGCCGTACAGGCGGAAGCTGTCGCCGATTTTCCACTGCAGGCCGCCGCCGACCGCTGCCGCATAACCTTCATCGCCCTGTTTCGGGTTGGTGTATACGCCTTTACCGCCCACGGTCGCGAGGAACGGCCCCAGCGGAATATTGAGCCCCAGGCCTAAACCCGCGGCGTCGCCGTCGTTATCGCTATGCAGCCAGTTACCGGAAACGGCCAGGCCGGTAGACTCCGTGCCAAACCCGACGCCAAGATTGGTGTAATGCTCGCCTGCTTCACCGGTAACGCTGATCGCATGGGCCGCGGAAGAAACCAGCATGACGCCAGCCAGCGCCATAAAAATGCTTTTTTTCATTATTTACTCTATCCAGAAAATTAAAATCAAAGAAGTCCCGAAAAAACCTGAAAATTCTACTGCGCACCCGTCAGGAATCAATGACCTGGCGAAATGAATTTTCACAAGAGTGTAACCAGTTGCGTTTTTTTATGGCATCGGGCGTTGTCGGAATAACGAACCGCCCGTTCAGCGCCATGAATATTCATGTTTATTATGATTAACGCTGACACATTGACGAAAACAGAGAACTGACGCCGCACGATCGGCGCGGCGCGGGTGGATAAGGGAATAATTAATGCTGCAGCCGGGCCAGACATTCCGGGGCGAGGCCGGTCAGTTTCGCCACCAGGGACAGGTCAAGCCCGTTAGCGAGCATCGCCCGGGCAATACGCTCCGCGGTCTGCTGCTCACCTTGCTCCAGACCTTGTTGCAGACCTTGCTTTAACCCTTGCTGATGGCCGCGTTGTTCCAGAAACTGGGCAATATTCATGAGCGTCTCCTTGTGCGACCGCCGGGGAACGCTTTGCGCAAGATGGCGCAAAAAAGCGACCGGATCGGCGGCGTTTCCTGCCTGTAATAAATAGTGCAACAGCGTCTTTAGCTGCCTGCGGCTAGTGTATCCCAGTGCTAACAGGCTGACCAGCTGCTCGTGCAGGTCCATCATGTCGCGCTGGCGGATATGCTTCTGCAGCAGCTCCAGCATCGCCACGCGCCGGTGGCGCATGATTTCATCATCCGGGGTGGTGGTGATATCGATTAAGGGAAAATCATCACCATAGATCCGCCGCGCAACGTCCGGATCGGCAAAGCCTGCCAGCCAGCACATCGGGTACGGCCAGGGCGAAACGCGGCCATGATAAAACAGCAGGGGGATAACCAGCGGCAGCTGCGTATCCCCCTTATCCAGATGACGTTGCATCGCGGCGATGGCATAGCGCATCAGGCGAAAGGCCATATGGCGGTCCGCCGAGCTTTGGTGCTCAATCAACAGATAGATATAGCCCTCCCCCGCCTGCGTTTGCAGCGAGTAAAGGATATCGGAATGACTCGCTCGTAGCTCATCGTCAATAAAGCTCCCGGATTCCAGTTGCAGCGTATTCAGGTTGCATAACGCGCGCAGCGGTGCGGGGAGATGAATGTCAAGGAAGTCCTTTGCCGTCGCCCGGTGCGACAACAGGTGTTTAAATACGGCGTCATGCGGGGAATGGGGCGCCCTGTCCATGGCGAAACTCCATGCGATTATTTTCACCTAACTTAACACCCAACAGGACCAGGGCCGCATTTCGCTTGCGGTTTACCGAGGCGGCTCGCAAACTATTTCATCGGCATACCGCCCCATCCCTCTGAAGGAGAAAAACCGTGCGTCAAAGGACGATTGTTTGCCCGCTTATCCAGAATGAAGGCCATTATCTGCTCTGCAAAATGGCCGCCGACCGCGGGGTTTTCCCCGGGCAATGGGCCTTATCCGGCGGCGGCGTGGAGCCAGGGGAGCGTATTGAAGAGGCGCTGCGGCGGGAAATACGCGAAGAGCTTGGCGAAAAACTCATCCTTACCCATATCGCGCCGTGGAGCTTTCGCGATGATACCCGCGTCAAAACTTACCCGGATGGTCGGCAGGAAACGATCTATATGATCTACCTGATCTTCGACTGCGTCAGCGCCAATCGCGACGTGACGATCAACGAGGAGTTTGACGATTACGCCTGGGTCAAAGCAGAAGATCTCAAAAACTACGATCTCAATGCCGCCACCCGCGTTACGCTCAGCCAGAAAGGGCTACTTTAGTCCAGCATACCACGTTCAACCCACCCGGCGTTATGCCGCGGGATATGGCGGGTGGCTACGATACGGTCGCATACGTCTGCTGTCTGGCCCATTCGCGCAGCGCCTGACGGGAAATCTTAATCCCACCGTTCTTTAACGTGTCCGGCAGCCGTAGCCAACGCACTGGCTGCTGGAAGCGCGCTAACCGCTCAGCGCTCCATGTCGCCAGCGCGCTCAACTCGCAGCCGTCATCGCATTCCACCACCGCGACCGGGCGTTGACCATATTCGACATCATCCAGCGGTACAATAAACACCTGTTGTACCGCTGGATATGCGAGTATCACGCGCTCGACCTCTTCCGGTTGAATACCTTCGCCGCCGCTAAAAAAAAGATTATCCAGTCGCCCAACAACCGTCAGCCGACCATTGTGTAATTCCCCGCGATCGCGTGTCGCAAACCAGCCTTCATCATTGGTTAATGGCAATAACTGACCGTCGCGCCAGTAACCCGCCGCCATACTCGACGCCCGCAGCCAGATCTCGCCGGCGACAATTTTCACCTCCCGCCCCGGCAGCGGTTCGCCCACATCCGCCGCGCCATCGGCCGCTTTGGCACAGACCGTGGAAGCGAACTCGGTGAGGCCGTAGCCGCAGAAACTGCGTATTCCCTGCGCGAGTGCACGCTCAGTCAATTCGACCGGGATCGCTGCGCCGCCGAGCAGCACCGCCTTGAGGGAATGCGCAGCATCATCATTCAGCAGGCGCCACAGCTGAGTCGGCACCAGCGAAGCATGGGTACAGCCCTGCAGCATCTGCGCCAGCGGTTGCTTGTCGCGCACCGTCATTCGCGCGCCGGCCAGCAGCCAGCGCCAGATGATCCCCTGCCCGGAGACATGAAACAACGGCAGCGACAGTAGCCAGTCGTCTTCTGCGGCAAACGGCATCAGCGCCAGCACGCCAGCGGCGCTGGCCAGATGGGCGCTGGCGCTATGTACCGCCGCTTTCGGCAGGCCGGTTGAGCCGGAGGTTAACGTCATCGACACCAGCCGTTCGCCATGCCAGCAAACGGCATGGACGCCTTCGGCCGCCTGCAGAGTTAACGCCGGTAAATCCCCCGGCAGCGCAGCACCATTCAGCACCAGCTGATGCTGGACGTTTAACGCAGGCAGCAGTTCCTGCAGCAACACCTCTGGCAGCTGCGGATTCAGCGGCAACACCCGCGCCCCGCACTGCAGCAATGCCAGCCAGGCGAGTAGCGTCTCCGGCTGGTTGTAGGCCCGGAGCGCCACGCCATGACCTTCCATAACGCCCTGCGCGGCAAAGCCGGCCGCCAGCGCGTCAACCCGCGCGCATAGCTCACGCCAGGTCAGCAGCCGATCGTTCAGGCGTAACGCCTGCGCCTCACCGCGTAACTGGCGCCAGTGGCGCCATGGCCAGTCGGAAAACATCACAGCAGCGGCTCCAGCGCATCAATATTGATCATCGGCAGCGTACTTTCCGGCCACGGCCGTACCAGTTGGGCGCTCATCAGCGCCAGCGTATCGAGTCCGGGGATGGTCTGCGGCGTCAGCCAGGCGGCAACCCGCGCCAGCTGGGTTAACCCGAGGCTGGACTCGATTGACGAGCTAATCACCGCGCTCAGCCCCAGGGCGTGTGCCGCGGCGACCTGTTGCTGAACCTTTTGCACACTGCCGGTCAGCGTCGGTTTGATCACCACCGCGCGCACGCCGGGCTCCGCGACAAAGCGGAAATCCGCCTCGCGCAGGCTTTCATCCCAGGCGATAGCGATCCCCGTCTCGCGGCTAAAGGCCCGCGAGTCCTCCCGCGTTTTGCAGGGTTCCTCAAGAAACGCAATGCGCTGGCGATATGCGGGATTGACGTATTTGGCGAACTGCTGAGCTTTAAGCGGCGTCCACGCCCGGTTGGCATCCAGCCGCAGCTGGAGATCGGGGATGGCTTCCAGTAGCAGATTAACCACCATGCCGTCGCGTACCGCCTCCCACAGCCCCACTTTCACCTTAGCGACTTTCTCGCCGGGCATCGTCGCCAGTTTGGCGAACAGCTCATCCGGATCGCCGGAACAGAGCGGCGCCGCGCGATAATCCGCGGCCTGCGGTAGTTCGCCGTAAAGCTCCGCCTGCGCGCAGCTAATACCAAAAGCGACAGAAGGCAGTGTGGGAAGCGGCGGTTCCGCGCCGTCGCGCCAGGCCTGCGCCCACGCCAGCAGCGCTGTTTGCGCCTCTTCCAGCGTCTCGTTACTGAATCCCGGCAAGGGAGAAATTTCCCCCCAGCCTTCGCGTTCATCCTCCTGCAGGCGGATGAACAGCCCGTCGCGGGTTTTTAACCGCCGTTCGCGCAGAACCACGCCCGCGTCCATCGGGATCTGCCAGCGGTAAACCTGCGAAACGCGCATTATGGATTCCGTTTAAATTTGCTGAAGTCCGGCTGACGTTTCTGGTTGAAGGCATTGCGGCCTTCCTGCCCTTCTTCCGTCATGTAGAACAGCATGGTGGCGTTGCCCGCCAGCTCCTGCAGACCGGCCTGGCCGTCGCAGTCGGCGTTCAGCGCCGCTTTCAGGCAGCGCAGCGCCATTGGGCTGTTTTGCAGCATTTCACGGCACCAGCGCACGGTCTCTTTTTCCAGCTCCGCCAGCGGAACTACGGTATTCACCAGCCCCATGTCCAGCGCCTGCTGGGCGTCATACTGACGGCACAGGAACCAGATTTCGCGCGCCTTTTTCTGCCCGACGATACGCGCCATATAGGAGGCGCCCCAGCCGCCATCAAAGGAGCCGACTTTTGGCCCGGTCTGGCCGAAGATGGCATTGTCCGCCGCGATGGTCAGATCGCACATCATATGCAGCACGTGGCCGCCGCCGATAGAGTAGCCGGCTACCATCGCCACCACCGGTTTCGGGCAGGTGCGGATCTGGCGCTGGAAGTCGAGCACGTTAAGGTGGTGAACGCCGGAGTCGTCCTGATAGCCGCCGTAGTCGCCGCGAACTTTCTGGTCGCCGCCGGCGCAGAAGGCTTTCTCACCTTCACCGGTCAGGACAATCACCCCGATATTGTCGTCATAGCGGGCATCCGCCAGCGCCTGAATCATCTCTTTGACGGTCAGCGGGCGGAAGGCGTTGCGTACCTGTGGGCGGTTGATGGTGATTTTGGCAATGCCGTCGGCCGATTTGTGATAGCGAATATCGGTATAGCCTTCGGAACAATCGTGCCATTCCACAGGGGCATAGAGCATTGCTTCATCAAGAGAGATCATAGAATGTCCTTCAGTTAACTTGCCAGAATCTGCGCCAGACAAGCAATCACCGCGGCGGGGTTGTCCCGGTGCGCGTTGTGTCCGGCATGGTGAATGATATGGGTATCGGCAGCGAGCGCTTGCGCGATGGCGCGAAACTTCGCGTCGCGTTCGCCACACAGGTAGTGAAAAGGAAAATCGCGCGCCTGCAGAGGCGCGCGCAGATCGGCCTGCCCGGCAAGGGAGGTTGCCTGCAGCATCGCCGCCAGCGTGGCGCCGTTATTGCGGCTACGTAAGGCGACCAATGACTCGCGCTGCGCGGCATCCAGTGAGGCAAAAACCGGCTGCTGATACCAGTCGGCAAAGACCTGCGCCAACGGATCGCGGCGAAAACGTTCTGCCCAGGCGCGGTCATTGCTGCGCCGCGCCTGCCGCGCTTCTGCATCCTGCAGGCCAGGATGGCCGCCTTCAACGATCAGGCCGCGCAGGCCCGCACGCGGCTGACAGGCGAAGTTCATCGCCACCCGGCCGCCCAGTGAGTAGCCAATCAGCCAGTAGTTAAGGATGTTGTAACTATTAAGCGTAGCCAGCAGCAGAGTATTGACCCCGGCAAAGTCCTGTACCGCGATATCCGCGGAGCCGCCGTGGCCCGGCAGATCGAGATACAGACGCGGCCAGGCGGGAAAAGCGTCGCCCACTTCACGCCACTCGTCGCGGTCGCCGGAAAACCCGTGCAGAAACACCAGCCAGGGATAACCTGACTGGCCGTTGTCGACCGCGGCGCTGAGGGTCACAGGCGGCTTACCTGCGCCAGCAGCTGCTGGAGAGTCTGCGTGCCGTCAGTCTCGTTGACCGCGAGCTCAATCACCGTCGCCCCCGCCCTGCGCCAGGCACCCGCCAGCCCCTCATCCAGCGACTGCCAGTCATCGGGACGATGATAGGCCAGGCCGAACATCGCCGCCGCGTGGCTGAAATCCACGTCCTGCGGCATTAAATAGAACTGGCGGCGCTCGTCCTGCGGTGTCGGCAGCATAGAGAAAATCTGTCCGCCGTTGTTATTTACCACGATCAGCACCAGCGGCGCCGACGCCTGGCGCAGCAGGGCCAGCGAGTTAAGATCGTATAAGGCCGACAGATCGCCGACGATCGCCAGCGTCGGCCGCGCACTGGCGCGCTGCACGCCGGCGGCGGTGGCGATTAAACCATCAATCCCGCTGGCGCCGCGGTTGCTGTAAACCGGATACCCGGCCGGTAGCTGCGCCAGGGCGTCGATCAGGCGCACCACCAGACTGTTACCGACAAACAGTTGCCCCTGCTCCGGCAGATAGCGCCGAATACGCTGCGCCAGCTGCGCTTCGCCAAAAGGCTCATTGCTGGCAACCGCCGCCTGCCACGCCTGCCCGGCAAGCTGTGGGATCACCGTCGCCCACGGCTGACGTTTTTCCGCCGGATGCAGCTCAAGCCAGCGCTCAACGCTGGCGAGCAGACGGCGGCCGCGGTGCTGCGCCGGGTCGAGGCGGCCTGGCAGATTATCCACCAGCCAGTATTCATCCGGCTCGCAGGTCGCCTGCCACTGGAGGACGCGTTTGCCGGTCAGGCTGCTGCCGAGCTGCACCACGATCTGCGCCTGCGCCAGTTCGCTGACCGCTTTACCGTTGCCCAGCCACAGGTCGGCGCACGGCAGCGGCTGCCCGGTCTGCGACAGGACATCGCCGATCAGCGGCCAGCCGAGAGTTTGCGCCCACTCAGCCACTTTTTTCCCTTCCGCGGCGCTCATTCTCCCCGCCACGACGACGCCGCGTTTTTGCCGCCAGAAGAACCAGTCGCGCTGCTTCTCGCTCTCTAACTGCAGCGCCTGACGCAGCCAGGGTTTATCGCTCTGCCACCAGTTGCCGAGCTGCTGCTGCCACTCCACGCCGGTCTCATCCATATCGCCATACAGCGGTTCGGCGAACGGACAGTTGATATGCACCCCGCCGGCGTGCAGCGCCCCCAGCGCCTGGTCGATGGTTGAGACCAGCCAGCGGGCAGGAATATCCTGCGAGGGACGCGGCAGAGAAATCGTCTGCGACGGATGGGAGGCAAACATTCCGGGCTGGCGGATCGCCTGGTTCGCGCCGCAGTCGATCAGCTCCGGTGGACGGTCGGCGGTCAACAGGATCAGCTTTTCGCCGGTGAGGCCCGCCTCAATCAGCGCCGGATAGAGGTTTGCGGTGGCGGTCCCGGAGGTGACTATCACCGCCACCGGCTGCCGGCTGGCCTTCGCCAGGCCGAGCGCCAGGTGGCCGAGGCCGCGTTCGTCGAAATGGGTATGATGTATAAAGGCGCGGTTTTCCGCCGCCGCCAGGGTTAAGGGTGTCGAGCGCGAACCCGGCGCGATGCAGATATGCTGCACGCCATGGCGCGTTAAAGCTTCCAGGATCACCGCCGCCCAGCGTCGGTTAAATGCGCTTACTGACATGAAATTGTCCGGTATCAAATATTGATGCTAAGTATAGATAAGGCAAAGTGACGACGTTTTGATATGCATCGTCATTCCCGCCTTATGGACACAGCAGCGAGCGCAGCCCGGCCGCTTTGTTGTCAATCTCCTGCCACTCCTGCTGCGCATCGGAGCCGCTGACGATCCCCGCTCCGGCATACAACCGCAGGGTGTCGTGGTCCACTTTCGCCGAACGCAGCGCCACGCAAAACTCGCTTTGCGCCAGCGACAGATAGCCGGCGGACCCGGCATACCATTCGCGGGCAAAGGGTTCATGGCGCTGAATGAATGCCAGCGCCGCCCGACGCGGCAGGCCGGCCACTGCGGCGGTGGGCTGCAGCTGCAGCAGACAGCGGCTGTCGTCAGGCGCCGCCAGCTCGGTCCAGATGCAGCGCCTGAGATGCTGCACCTTACGCAGCCTCACCACCTGCGGCGGCAGGACGTCCAGCGTCGAGGCCTCACTCTGCAGACGCTGGCAAATATCTTCCACCACCAGCATATTTTCCCGCTGGTTTTTGTCGTCTTTCATCAACCAGTCGGCCAGTTGCTGCGCCTTCGCGTCTTCCTGAAGGTTCGCGACGGTCCCCGCCAGCGCTTCGGTGCGCAGCAGCGCGCCGCGCCGGCGCCACAGCCGTTCCGGCGTGGAGCCGAAAAATGCCTGCCGGGCATTAAACGCCATCAGGAAATGAAAACAGTTAAGATTGCTGCGGCGGCTGGCCGCCATGATGCTCACGGCGTCCAGCGGCGCGGCAAACTGCAGGTCGGTTGCCCGCGCCAGTACCACTTTATCCATTTCACCGGCGCTAATCGCCTTAGTCGCCCGCGCAATCATTGCCTGCCATTGAGAATAGTCGGATGAGTGGCGCTCGCTCAGTAGCGGCGGGATAGCGCCAGGGGTCGCCTGAGTGGTGGTCAGACTGGCGAGAAACGCGCGGGCCGTCGCGGCATCCTCACGCAGGGAGATATCACTATGCAGCACCAGCCGCAGCACGGCCCTGCCGCCGCACCGGCGCCACTCCAGACGCGGCAGCACCAGGCTGCCCTGCTGCGGTTCAAACGCGTTCAGGCCGTAGATGCGCAGATCCTGCCGCCCGGTCTGGCGTAAAAAGCGGTTGGCCGCGTCGAGCGAGGGAAAGGTTTTTACCGCCCCCAGCGTCGCCAGTTCCTCATCGCCATTGCGCTGCTGCCAGTAAAACTGCGGCCATTGCGCCTGCTGGCCGCACCATAGTAGCGGATCGAAGGCATCATTCAGCGGAAAGGCAATATCGATAATTCGCGTGCCGGGCGAGTCTGGAAAAGACTCACCCAGGCCGTCTTGCAAACGGGCCAGCGCAGTGGAAACAGACAGCACGCAAACCTCCACGGTAGTAAAACCCCACATTATAAGGGGTTCGACGGCGGAATAGCAGTACCCATGACGAGGGAGCGGGTTTTATCTTACCCGCTCGCCGGGCCAAAGCAGCGTGTGGACGAGGGTGCAGAGGGGTCAGATAGCGCGCTTTTCTCGCGCCATGCCAATGTGGGGGATGCCATCCTCATCATAGACCTCGGTCACCGGCGTAAAACCGAAGTGGGCGTAAAAGGATTGCAGGTGCGCCTGCGCCCCGAGGTAAATTGCCTTTTGCGGCCAGTACTGCTGACAACTGGCCAGCGCCTGCTCCATCAGCTGATAGCCGAGCTTCTCACCGCGGGCGGCGGGGCTAACGATAACCCGGCCAATCACCACCGGCGCAAACTCCTCTTCGCTTTTGAGGATCCGCGCGTAGGCCAGCAGTTCGCCATCGCGCCAGCCGAGCAGATGGCGATTTTCACCGACCAAATCATCGCCGTCGACATCCTGATAGGCGCACTGCTGCTCCACGACAAAAACTTCACTGCGCAATTTCAGCAGCGCATACAGCTGGGGAACGGTGAGTTCACTATGGTGGAGATCCTGCCAGGTCATCATCTGTAGCTCCTTATTGATATACTGATACTTTGCGACTCGCCCTGAGGACACTGGACGATGGAATTAACTTTTTTAGGAACATCCGCCGGGGTGCCGACCCGTACGCGTAATATGACGTCGATAATACTGAATTTGCAACAGCCGACCCGCGCCGAAATGTGGTTGTTTGACTGCGGTGAAGGGACCCAGCATCAGTTTCTTCGCACGCCCTATCACCCCGGCAAACTGAATAAAATTTTCATCACTCACCTGCACGGCGACCACCTGTTCGGCCTGCCCGGCCTGTTGTGCAGCCGCTCGATGCAGGGGAACTCTCTGCCCCTCACCCTCTACGGGCCAAAAGGGCTCAAAGAGTTTGTTGAGACCGCGCTGCGTCTGAGCGGTTCGTGGACCGACTATCCGCTCACCATCATCGAAGTCGGCCCTGGTCTGGTGTTCGACGAAGAGGGCTATCGGGTCACCGCGTACCCGCTCAGCCATCCGGTGGAGTGCTACGGGTATCGCATTGAGCAGCATGACAAGCCCGGCACCCTCGACGCCGCCCAGCTGATTGCCGATGGCGTGCCTCCCGGGCCGCTGTTCCATCAACTCAAGCGCGGACAGCGCGTCACGCTGGAAGATGGCCGGGTCATCGACGGCAGCCGCTATCTGGGGCCAGCGACCCCGGGTAAAACGCTGGCCATCTTCGGCGATACCGCCCCCTGCCCGCAGGCGCTGGAGATGGCTCGCGGGGCGGATGTGATGGTCCACGAAACCACCCTTGAGCAGGCGATGGCGGAGAAAGCCAATAGCCGCGGCCATTCCTCGAGCCAGCAGACCGCGGCGCTTGCCAAAGAAGCGGGGGTCGGCACGCTAATCGCTACCCACTTTAGCTCGCGCTACGATGCCGAAGGCTGCCTGAAGATGCTGGCGGAATGCCGGGAGATTTTCGCCAATACGCTATTGGCGGAAGACTTTATGGTCTACAAGATGGCGTAAAATCCGGGCATAAAAAAACCGCCATCCCGGCGGTTTTTTATTGAGTCAATCAACTTACATCAGCGGCGTCGCCAGCTGCACGATGCTAATCAGCGGCTGCGGCCAGATACCGAGCACCAGCACCAGCAGGGCGGAGATCAGCACCACGATACCGCCGGCGCTGTACTGCCAGTTCGACGGCGCATCGCGGTTCAGTTGCTCGGGTGCGCTCAGGTACAGGCTCACTGCCACGCGCAGATAGTAGTAGAGACCAATCGCTGAGCCGACAACCACTGCGGCAACCAGCCACCACAGGTGCGCATGCACACCGACGGCCAGCACGTAGAACTTACCGATAAAGCCGAGGGTCATCGGAATACCGGCCAGCGACAGCATCATCACCGTCATGACCGCTGACAGGATCGGACGGTGCCAGAACAGGCCGCGGTAGGAGAACAGCGAGTCCGCATCCGGACCGCGGTACGGGCTGGACATCAGGCTGACCACGCCGAACGCGCCGAGGCTGCTGAACAGGTAACCGGCCAGGTAGACGCCAACGGCTTCCATCGACATTTCGCCGCTCTGAAGGGCGATTAACGCCACCAGCAGATAGCCGAGGTGGGAGATGGAAGAGTAGCCGAGCAGACGCTTAATGTTGGTCTGGCTCAGCGCCATCAGGTTACCGAAGATGATAGAGGCGAAGGCGATCAGGCCCAGCACCACGCGTACCGCTTCGCTGTTGCCCACCGGCATGTACAGGAACAGACGCATCACCACACCGAAGATGGCGATCTTGCTGGCGGTCGCCAGGAAGGTGGAGACCGGCGCAGGCGCGCCCTGGTAAACGTCCGGCGTCCACAGATGGAACGGCACCAGCGACAGTTTAAAGCCAAGACCGACGATCATCAGACCGAGGCCCGCCAGCAGCAGCGGCTCGTGCAGCGTATTGTCCGCCAGGCTTTTACCCAGCGCGAGGAAGGACAGGTTGCCGGAGTTCGCATACACCAGCGCCATACCGAACAGCAGGAAAGACGAGGCTGCAGCGGAGAGGATAGTGTATTTGATGCTCGCTTCCAGCGAACGCTTCTGGCGGAAGGCGTAGCCGACCAGGCCGAACAGCGGTAGCGAAATCAGTTCGATACCGAGGAACAGCGCCGCCAGATGATTCGCACCGGCCAGCAGAATGCCGCCCAGCGCGGCGATCAGCACCAGCAGGTAGAACTCTTCTTTGTTGTCCTTGTAACCCTCAAGCCACGGGTAGGCGAAAGTACAGGTCGCGAGGCTCGCCAGCAGCACCAGCCCGGTGTAGAGCATGGCGTAGCCGTCAACGCGAATCATCGGTGTGACGTCCATCGCCCCGTTCTGACCAACAAACCAGAGCGAGACCAGCGCAGCGTTAAGCCCGAGAACCGACAGCGTGGCATTGAGAAAATGATTGCGTCGCCACGCAATGGAGAGCATCACAACCACCACCGTCAAGCCGACGATCAGCAGCGGTAGCAGTGCGATCAGTTGTTGTGGAGTTATTGTCATGGCGAATTACGGCCTTGTAGTAGAAACAGAATTAACAAACCACTGCTGAATGTTGCTCATCGCAGCATGCGAGGTGTCGAGGATCGGCTGCGGGAAGAAGCCCAACAGCACCAGCAGCACCACCAGCAGCAAGATGATAGACAGTTCACGCAGGGACATCCCCGGCAGCGCTTTCGCCGCGATTTCGCTTTTCGCTTTACCGAAGTAGGCGCGATGCAGCATCGACAGCGAATAAACGGAAGCGAATACCAGACCAAAGGTCGAGATAACGGTGATCACCGGCACCACTTTATAGCTGCCGAACAGGATCATAAATTCGCCGACAAAGTTACCGGTGCCCGGCATCCCCAGGGTGGCGACAGCGAAGAACATCGACATCGCCGGCAGCCATTTAATTTTGCTCCACAAACCGCCCATCTGACGCATATCGCGGGTGTGCAGGCGTTCGTACAGCTGGCCGCACAGAATAAACAGACCCGCCGCGGACAGACCGTGGGCGATCATCTGGATCACCGCCCCCTGATAAGCCAGCTGGCTGCCGGTGTAGATAGCAATCAGCACGAAGCCCATGTGGGAAACGGAGGTATAAGCGATCAGACGTTTGATATCGGTCTGGGCGAAGGCCATCCACGCGCCGTAGAAGATACCGATCACGCCCAGCCACATGGCGATGGGCGCAAACTCGGCGGAGGCGTTCGGGAACAGCGGCAGCGCAAAGCGCAGCAGACCGTAGGCCGCGGTTTTCAGTAAGATGCCCGCGAGGTCGACGGAACCGGCAGTCGGCGCCTGGGAGTGGGCGTCCGGCAGCCAGCCGTGCAGCGGTACCACCGGCATTTTCACCGCGAAGGCGATGAAGAAGCCCAGCATCAGCAGGTATTCCACGCCGTGGGACATCGGCGTTTTCAGCAGATCTTCATAGTTGAAGGTCCACACGCCGGTCGCGTTGAAGTGGACGAAGGCCAGCGCCAGAATGGCGATCAGCATCACCAGACCGCTCGCCTGGGTATAAATGAAGAACTTGGTGGCCGCTGTGATACGCGTTTTACCGTCCGAGGCTTTGTGGCCCCACAGCGCGATCAGGAAGTACATCGGCACCAACATCATTTCCCAGAAGAAGAAGAACAGGAACATGTCGATGGCGAGGAACACGCCGATGACGCCGCCCAGGATCCACATCAGGTTGAGGTGGAAGAAGCCCTGGTATTTTTCGATTTCACGCCACGAACAGAGTACCGCCAGCACGCCGAGAAGACCGGTCAGCACCACCATCAGCAGCGACAGGCCGTCGATCGCCAGATGGATGCTAATGCCGAAGCGTGGGATCCACGGCAGCACGAATTCCGACTGCCATTGCGGAATACCCGCGGATTGCGTCAGAGAATAGCCGCCCTGCATCCACAGCTGCAGGCCAAGCGCCAGCGTCAGTCCCATGGTAATCAGCGCGATCCAGCGCGGCACTTTCACGCCAAAGCGTTCGGTCTGCCAGCACAGGAAGCCGCCGATAAAGGGGATTAATATCAACCAAGGCAATAACATGGTGATTTTTATTCCTTATTTAAGTCCGGTTCAGGCTATCTTACTCGTCATAGCGAACGTCGGCTGTGCTCACAATCCTCACGCATTTTAATACGCTCCGGTTGCTCCGCGCAGGCGGTGTCCACTCTGACTTCGCCGATAACGCCTGTCCTTTACGACCTGATTTTCAACGAATTCTCACAGAAAATTCACTTCGGATTGAGGCTTGTTTTGTCGGGTGACGCTAACGCTTACCCGACCTACGGTCCCGTAGGCCCGGCAAGCACCGCGCCGCCGGGCGAAACAATCCCAATCCTCAAACTCAACGCAATACCATCAGCAGCGCCAGCACCACCACCGCGCCGATGCTCATTGATGCCACATACCAGCGCAGATAACCGTTCTCGCTCACCAGCAGACCTTTGCCTGCGAAGCGGGACAGAATCGCCGGGATATTCATCAACGCATTCAGCGGATCGCTCTTCAGCAGCCAGGCAATCCCGAGGAAAGGTTTCACGAACACCTTGTCGTATAACCAGTCGAAGCCCCAGGCATGGAACCACCAGGTACCGAAGAAGCGGCCAGGCGCGCTGTTGGCGATGGAGGTCACCAGGGTACGTTTACCCAGCCACAACCATGCGGCGATCAGGATGCCGGCAATCGCGATAATCCCGGAGGTAATTTCCAGCGTCATCACGCTGCCGTGGGCAAGCTCAGTGGTCTGCGGCAGTACGCCCTCCAGCGGCGGCACAATCAGCGCGCCAACAAAGGTGGACAGCACCAGCAGCACGATCAGCGGCAGATGATGGGTAATCCCCTTCCCTGCGTGCGCGTGAATTTGCTCTTTACCGTGGAACACGATGAAAATCATACGGAAGGTGTACAGCGAGGTCATAAAGGCGCCGACCAGGCCCGCCACCATCAGATTGATATGGCCGTTGGCCATCGCGCCCGCCAGAATCTCATCCTTACTGAAGAAGCCTGCGGTGATAAGCGGCAGAGCGGACAGCGCCGCGCCCCCCACCAGGAAGCAGACATACACCAGCGGAATGGATTTGCGCAGGCCGCCCATCTTGAAGATGTTCTGTTCGTGATGGCAGGCCAGAATGACCGAGCCAGACGACAGGAACAGCAGCGCTTTAAAGAACGCGTGGGTCATCAGGTGGAAAATCGCCGCGTCCCATGCCTGCACGCCCAGCGCGAGGAACATGTAGCCAATCTGACTCATGGTCGAGTAAGCCAGCACACGTTTGATGTCGGTCTGCACCAGCGCGGCGAAGCCCGCCAGCACCAGCGTTACCGCACCAACGATACCCACCAGATGCAGCACTTCCGGCGTCATCAGGAACAGGCCGTGGGTACGGGCAATCAGATACACGCCCGCGGTCACCATGGTGGCCGCGTGGATCAGCGCGGAGACCGGCGTCGGGCCCGCCATCGCATCGGCAAGCCACGTTTGCAGCGGCAGCTGAGCGGATTTACCGACCGCGCCGCTGAGCAGCATCAGCGTCGCCCACTGCAGCGTGGTGCTACCGTTAGCGAAGTGCTGCGGCGCCAGCTCAACCATTTCACGGAAGTTCAGGGTACCCAGTTCGTTATAAAGAATGAACAGCGCGAAGGCGAGGAACACGTCGCCGACGCGGGTGACCACGAAGGCTTTCATCGCTGCGGCATTGTTCTTCGGATCGGTATAGTAGAAGCCGATCAGCAGGTAAGAACAGAGACCCACGCCTTCCCAACCCAGGTACATCAACAGCAGGTTATCGGCCAGCACCAGAACGACCATGCTGGCGATAAACAGGTTGGTATAAGCGAAGAAGCGAGAGTAGCCCTCTTCGCCGCGCATGTACCAGGAGGCGAACATGTGGATCAGGAAGCCGACGCCGGTAACCACAGAGAGCATGGTCAGCGACAGGCCATCCAGCACCAGGTTGAAGCCGATGTTGAAATCACCGACCGACATCCAGTTCCACAGCGGTACGCTGACCGCCTGTTTGCCGTTAGCGAAAAAATCGACGCCAACGTACGCGGTGACCAGCGCCGCCAGGCCTACCGACCCCATGCCAACGGTAGCGGAAAGGTTTTCCGACCAGCGCCCGCGGGAAAAGGCCAGCAGCACAAAGCCAATCAATGGCAAAAGAATGGTTAAGGCAAGCATGTTCATCCACGCAACTCACTTACTGAATCGATGTTCAGGTTCTGGCGGCGACGATGGAGCTGCAGCAGCAGCGCCAGGCCGATACTCGCTTCCGCAGCCGCGAGGCTGATGGCGAGGATATACATTATCTGACCATCTGCCTGGCCCCAGTAGCTACCCGCCACCACAAAGGCCAGCGCGGCGGCGTTAATCATGATTTCCAGGCTAATCAACATAAACAGCAGATTGCGGCGGATCACCAGCCCCGTCAGACCAAGCACAAACAGGATGGCCGCGAGGATCAGTCCATGTGTTAAGGGGATCATGCGTGTTCCTCCGTTTTTCTTTTGTCGCTGTCGTTCACGCGGTTGCTCAGTACCTCACCGGCACGCTCTTCGCGGCCGATGTGGAAGGCGACCACCAGGCCCGCCAGCAGCAGCATGGAGGCCAGCTCCACCGCCAGGACGTACGGCCCAAACAGCGCAATACCCACTTCTTTGGCGTTGATCGCCGCGCCGTCGATACCCTGGTCGTTAATACCCAGGATGGCGTAAACGATAACCACCAGCAGCACTGCGGAAAGGATGGCCGGGCCAATCCAGATCCCCGGCTGCAGCCATTTGCGTTCCTGTTCGATCTCGCTGCCACCCAGGTTGAGCATCATCACCACAAAGACGAACAGCACCATAATGGCCCCGGCGTAGACGATGATTTCCAGCGCACCAGCAAAGTAAGCGCCCAGCGAAAAGAACACCCCGGCAATCGCCAGCAGCGAAATAATCAGGTACAGCAGCGCATGCACCGGATTGGTGTGGGTGACGACCCGCAAGGTTGCGAGGATGGCTATCAGGCCACAGATATAAAAAGCGAATTCCATTGCCCTCTCCTTACGGTAACAGGCTCTTGACGTCGATTGGCTTAGCTTCGTTTTCCGCTTCACCTTTATCTTTGCCGTCGATTGCCATACCCGCCATCCGGTAGAAGTTATATTCCGGGTATTTGCCCGGACCGGAAATCAGCAGATCCTCTTTTTCGTACACCAGATCCTGACGCTTGTATTCACCCAGTTCGAAGTCCGGGGTCAACTGGATCGCCGTGGTCGGGCACGCTTCTTCGCACAGGCCGCAGAAAATGCAGCGTGAGAAGTTGATGCGGAAGAACTCCGGATACCAGCGGCCGTCTTTGGTCTCTGCTTTCTGCAGCGAGATACAGCCCACCGGGCAGGCTACCGCACACAGGTTACAGGCAACGCAGCGCTCTGCACCGTCCGGATCGCGGGTCAGCACGATGCGGCCGCGGTAGCGCGGCGGCAGATAGACCGGCTCTTCCGGATACATCCGGGTTTCACGTTTGGCGAAGGCATGCAGGCCAATCATCCAGATACTACGGACCTGGGTGCCGAACCCCACCAATAATTCTTTTAAGGTCATGTTCAATTCACCCCTTATTGCGCCTGCCAGAGAATGACAGCCGCCGTTACCAACAAGTTGACCAGCGTTAACGGCAGGCATACCTTCCAGCCAAAGGACATTACCTGGTCATAGCGCGGACGCGGTAATGATGCGCGGATCAAAATGAACATCATCATGAAGAACGCGGTTTTCAGCGCGAACCAGATGAAAGGTGGTAACCACGGGCCATTCCAGCCGCCGAAGAACAGCGTGACGATCAGCGCTGAAACGGTGACGATACCGATGTATTCACCGACGAAGAACAGACCGAATTTCATGCCGGAATATTCAATGTGGTAACCATCGGCCAGTTCCTGCTCCGCTTCCGGCTGGTCGAACGGGTGACGGTGACACACCGCCACGCCGGCGATGGCGAAAGTGACGAAGCCGAAGAACTGCGGAATGACGTTCCACAGATGCGCCTGGTTGTTGACGATATCGGTCATATTGAATGACCCCGCCTGCGCCACCACGCCCATCAGGGAGAGACCGAGAAACACTTCGTAGCTCAGGGTCTGCGCGGAAGCACGCATCGCCCCCAGCAGCGAGTATTTGTTGTTGCTCGACCAGCCGGCGAACAGCACCGCATAGACCGCCAGGCCTGCCATCATCAGGAAGAACAGGATGCCGATGTTCAGGTCAGCCACCACCCACGTCGGGCTGACCGGCACGATAGCAAAGGCCAGCAGCAGCGAGGTAAAGGCGATAACCGGCGCCAGAGTAAAGATCACGCGATCGGAGAAGCGCGGGATCCAGTCCTCTTTGAAGAACATCTTGATCATGTCGGCGACCAGCTGCAGCGAACCGCCCCAGCCGACGCGGTTAGGTCCGTAGCGGTTCTGGAACAAGCCGAGCAGACGACGCTCGCCGAAGCTCATGAACGCGCCGCAGGTGACGACCACCAGCAGAATGACCACGGCCTTCAGGATGCTTAACAGAATGTCGATAAGATCCGGCGTTAACCAGCTCATGCTTTCGCCTCCTGCAGTGAATCAATACGCGATCCGGTCAGCACCGGCGCAATGCCCGGCATGCCCATCGGTAAGCCAACCTGTCCTGCGGTCAGGCCTTCAGAGATAACCAGCGGCAGACGCAGGGTCTGGCCTTCCACGCTAAAGGAGAGCATTGCCCCCGCGTTAACGCCCAGCTTCGCGGCATCCGCCGGATTCAGCTTGATGTACGGCTCAGGCATCCGGCTCTCGAACACCGGCGCGCGCTGTGACAGCTCATCGCTACCAAACAGGTGGTAATACGGCGCGATACGCCATTTGCCCTCTTCCGCCTGGAAGCTGGCCGGCACCGCGGTGAAATACTCCAGCCCGTTGGCGGACGCTTCAAACAGTCGAACACCCGGATCGCCGTGGCGCAGTTTCCCGCCCACTTCATCCTGGAACTTGTTCCATGCCTGCGGGGAGTTCCAGCCCGGCGCCCAGGCGAACGGGATCTGCGAACGCGGGGCGGACGGCTGGTTGTTCCCTTCCATGGAGAAGGCGAACATGGTGTCTTTATCCTGCGGCTGACGCGGCTCGTGCACGCTGATGTTGGCGCGCATCGCCGTGCGGCCGCTGTAGCGGTGTGGTTCACGCGCCAGCTTCTGACCGCGGATGCGGAAGGTCGCATCCGGCGCGGCATCTTTAATGCCCGCCAGCTGCGGCAGCGCGGCAATCGCCGCATCGATGACGTGGTCCAGCTGCGTCCAGTCAACCTGACGGTTGTTGACGGTGCTGTGCAGCGAATGCAGCCAGCGCCAGCTCTCCAGCATCACGGTTTTCGCATCGTAGTAAGCCGGATCGTAAACCTGGAAGAAACGCTGGGCGCGGCCTTCGTTGTTCACCACAGTCCCGTCGCTTTCCGCAAAGCTTGCGGCAGAGAGCACCAGGTGCGCTTTGTCCATAATCGCGGTGCGCTGATGGTCAACCACCATCACCAGCGGGGCTTTCGCCAGCGCAGCGTCAACGCGCGCGGCGGAAGCATGACGGTGAAGGTCGTTTTCCAGCACGATAACCGCGTCGGCGGCGCCGCTTTCCAGTTCGTCCAGCGCCTCTTCAAGCGAGCCGCCGCCGATCATGCCCAGACCGACGCTGTTCACCGCGCGGGCGACCATGGTCACGCCGACGTCGGCGCCGCGGCCTTTCAGGGCTTTTGCGACGTTAGCGGCGGCCTGGATGATCTCCATGCTGCCAGCGTTAGTACCGGAGATAATCAGCGGTTTTTTCGCCCCGGCCAGCGCCTGGACAATCACGTCAACCTTACCCTTCAGGTCCTGGCTCAGGCCATCAACCGCCGGCGCGCTGTCATCCAGCGCATGGGCGATAGCGAAGCCCAGACGCGCCTGATCTTCCACCGGCGCGCGGTAGGTCCACGCGGCAATGTCATCCAGGCGGGTGTCATCGATGTTGGTGACGAATAACGGGTGCTTGGCGCGCTGCCCGATGTTGAGGATCGCGGCGATCTGCCAGTCGGCTACTTTCTGCGCCGCTGCCATTTCGCGTGCTTTCCCTTTCACCGCCTGGCGGACTGCCAGGGCCACGCGCGCGCCGGTCTGGGTAATGTCTTCGCCCAGCACCAGTACCGCATCGTAGGATTCGATATCGCGCAGGCTTGGGGTATGGACCCCACCTTCACGCAGCACTTTCAGCATCATCTGCAGGCGCGCTTGTTCGCCTTTGGCGATGCCGGTATAGAAGTTGTCGGCGCCCACCAGCTCACGCAGCGCAAAGTTGCTTTCGATGCTGGCGCGCGGGGAGCCAATACCGATCACTTTCTTCGACTGGCGCAGGATATCTGCCGCGCCCTGCATCGCCTGCTCGGCGTTGAGAGTGATCAGATCGTCGCCGCGGCGCTGCACCGGCTGACGCGGACGGTCTTTCAGGTTGACATAGCCATAGCCGAAGCGACCGCGGTCGCAGAGGAAGTAGCGGTTAACGGTCCCGTTATAGCGGTTTTCGATACGACGCAGCTCGCCATAGCGTTCGCCCGGGCTGATGTTGCAGCCGATGGAACACTGCTGGCAGATGCTCGGCGCAAACTGCATGTCCCACTTACGGTTGTAACGCTCGGAGTGCGTTTTGTCGGTGAAGACGCCGGTCGGGCAGACTTCCACCAGGTTGCCGGAGAACTCGCTTTCCAGGGTGCCATCTTCCGGGCGACCGAAGTAGACGTTGTCGTGCGCGCCATAGACGCCCAGGTCGGTGCCGTCGGCATAATCTTTGTAGTAGCGCACGCAGCGGTAACAGGCGATGCAGCGGTTCATTTCGTGCGAAATAAACGGCCCCAGATCCTGATTGCGGTGGGTACGCTTGGTGAAACGATAGCGGCGGAAACTATGGCCGGTCATCACCGTCATATCCTGCAGGTGGCAGTTGCCCCCTTCTTCACAGACCGGGCAGTCGTGCGGGTGGTTAGTCATCAACCACTCCACCACGCTTTCGCGGAACTGCTTCGCTTCGCCGTCGTCAATAGAAATAAAGGTGCCGTCGGATGCCGGAGTCATACAGGACATCACCAGGCGACCACGCGTGTCTTCCGCGTTCTGATATTGCTTCACCGCACACTGGCGGCAAGCACCGACGCTCCCTAGCGCCGGGTGCCAGCAAAAGTAGGGAATATCAAGACCAAGAGAGAGACAAGCCTCTAGCAGGTTGTCCGCCCCGTTGACCTCGTATTCTTTGCCGTCTACATGAATCGTAGCCATTTGCGTGCTTCCAAAAATAAAAAACCTTTGATTACCAGCGCGTCTTAAGCAGGTTCGGCTGAATCCCGTTGATTGCATGGGTATTGCTGAACTGCTGCTTAATGCCAGCCTCGAATTCTTCGCGGAAATATTTAATCGCGCTCTGTAGCGGTTCGACTGCGCCCGGCGCGTGCGCGCAGAAGGTTTTACCCGGGCCCAGGAATCGACACAGTTGCTCAAGCGTTTCGATATCGCCAGGCTGGCCTTCGCCGCGCTCCAGGGCGCGCAGGATCTTCACGCTCCACGGCAGACCATCACGGCACGGCGTACACCAGCCGCAGGACTCGCGGGCAAAGAACTCTTCGAGGTTACGCACCAGCGAGACCATATTGATCTCATGGTCAACGGCCATCGCCAGCGAGGTGCCCAGACGGCTGCCCGCTTTACCAATGCTTTCGAACTCCATCGGCAGGTCAAGATGCGCTTCGGTCAGGAAGTCGGTCCCTGCCCCACCCGGCTGCCAGGCTTTAAACTTCAGGCCATCGCGCATGCCGCCGGCGTAATCTTCGAGGATCTCACGCGCGGTGGTGCCGAACGGCAGCTCCCAGACGCCCGGATTCTTCACCCGGCCGGAGAAGCCCATCAGCTTGGTGCCAGCATCTTTGCTGGTGGAAATGTTCTGGTACCACTCGACGCCGTTGGCGAGGATCGCCGGCACGTTGCACAGGGTTTCCACGTTGTTGACGCAAGTCGGCTTGCCCCACACGCCGGAGCTCGCCGGGAACGGCGGCTTGGAGCGCGGGTTAGCACGGCGGCCTTCCAGGGAGTTGATCAGCGCCGTCTCTTCACCGCAGATATAGCGCCCTGCCCCGGTGTGGACAAACAGTTCGAAGTCAAACCCGGTGCCAAGGATGTTTTTCCCCAACAGGCCCGCTTCAGTGGCTTCGGCAATCGCACGACGCAGATGCTGGGCCGCTTCGATATATTCGCCGCGCAGGAAGATGTAGCCGCGGTACGCTTTCAGCGCAAACGCGGAGATCAGCATGCCTTCCACCAGCAGGTGCGGCAGCTGCTCCATCAGCAGACGGTCTTTATAGGTGCCCGGCTCCATTTCATCGGCGTTACACAGCAGGTAACGGATGTTCATGGATTCGTCTTTCGGCATCAGGCTCCACTTCAGACCCGTGGAGAAGCCCGCGCCGCCGCGCCCTTTCAGGCCAGCGTCTTTTACCGCCGTGACAATCTCATCCGGCGCCATCCCGGTCAGGGCTTTACGTGCCCCTTCGTAACCGTTTTTGCTGCGATATTCGTCCAGCCATACCGGCTGCTTGTCGTCGCGCAGACGCCAGGTGAGCGGATGCGTTTCCGCAGTACGAATTACGGTTTTCATTTGTACTGCTCCAGCAGGTCAGGAATTGCCTCCGGCGTCAGATGACTGTGAGTATCCTCATCAATCATCATGGTCGGTCCCTTGTCGCAGTTGCCCAGGCAACAGGTCGGCAGCAGCGTGAAGCGGCCATCGAAGGTGGTCTGCCCTGGCTTGATATTGAGCTTCTTCTCAATCGCAGCCTGAATACCTTGATAACCGGTGATATGGCACACCACGCTGTCGCAGTAGCGGATCACGTGACGGCCAACCGGCTGACGGAAAATCTGGCTGTAAAATGTTGCCACGCCTTCGACGTCACTGGCCGGGATCCCCAGCACATCGGCGATCGCATAGATCGCCCCATCCGGCACCCAGCCGCGCTGTTTCTGGACAATTTTCAGCGCTTCGATGGACGCCGCACGCGGGTCTTCGTAGTGGTGCTTCTCGTGCTCAATAGCCTCACGCTCAGCCGCACTCAGCTCAAAAGCCTCGGTTTGTGGTTGTTGATTCTCGTGCATAATTAGCGGTCCACGTCTGACATAACAAAATCGATACTACCCAGATAGACGATCAGGTCGGATACCAGGCTGCCGCGGATCGCCGACGGGATCTGCTGCAGATGCGCAAAGCTCGGCGTACGCACGCGGGTACGGTAGCTCATGGTGCTGCCGTCGCTGGTCAGGTAGTAACTGTTAATCCCTTTGGTCGCCTCAATCATCTGGAAGGATTCGTTGGCCGGCATCACCGGGCCCCACGATACCTGCAGGAAGTGGGTGATCAGGGTTTCGATATGCTGCAGCGTGCGCTCTTTCGGCGGCGGCGTGGTCAGCGGGTGATCCGCTTTGAACGGGCCTTCCGGCATGTTATCGAGGCACTGCTGAAGAATGCGCAGGCTCTGGCGCAGCTCTTCGACTTTCAGCATCACGCGGGTGTAGCAGTCAGAGACGCCGCCCCCGGTCGGGACTTCGAAGTCGAAGTTTTCATAGCCAGAATAAGGACGCCATTTACGCACGTCGAAGCCGATACCGGTGGCGCGCAGGCCTGCGCCGGTGGTGCCCCACTCCAGCGCCTCTTTGGCGGTATAGGCTGCCACGCCGACGGAACGGCCTTTCAGAATAGTGTTGCGCAGCGCGGCTTTCTCGTAAGAATCCAGACGCTTCGGCATCCACTCGAGGAATTCCCGCAGCAGGCGATCCCAGCCACGCGGCAGATCGTGCGCGACACCGCCGATGCGGAACCACGCCGGGTGCATACGGAACCCGGTAATCGCTTCCACCAGATCGTAAATTTTCTGCCGATCGGTAAAGGCGAAGAAGACCGGCGTCATCGCGCCGACGTCCTGAATAAAGGTCGAGATATACAGCAGGTGGCTGTTGATGCGGAACAGTTCGGAGAGCATCACGCGGATCACATTCACGCGATCCGGCACGGTGATCCCGGCCAGTTTTTCCACCGCCAGCACGTACGGCATCTCGTTGACGCAGCCGCCGAGGTATTCAATACGGTCGGTATACGGGATGTAGCTGTGCCAGGACTGACGCTCGCCCATCTTCTCGGCGCCGCGGTGGTGATAACCGATGTCCGGTACGCAGTCGACGATCTCTTCGCCATCCAGCTGCAGAATAATACGGAATGCACCGTGGGCAGACGGGTGGTTCGGACCGAGGTTGAGGAACATGAAGTCCTCGTTGTCGGTGCTGCGCTTCATGCCCCACTCTTCCGGTTTGAAGGTCAACGCTTCCATCTCCAGATCCTGCTTGGCTTTGGTCAGCTCAAACGGATCGAATTCGGTAGCGCGCGCCGGATAGTCTTTACGCAGCGGGTGGCCTTCCCAGGTCGGCGGCATCATGATACGGCGCAGGTTCGGGTGGCCATCGAAGGTCATGCCAAACATTTCCCAGGTTTCACGCTCATACCAGTTGGCGTTGGGGAACAGTTTGGTGAAAGTCGGCAGATGCAGATCGTTTTCAGACAGCGCCACCTTGAGCATGATGTCGCGGTTGCGGTCGATAGAAATCAGATGATAGAAAACGGAAAAATCCGCGGCGGGCAGGCCATCGCGGTGGGTGCGCAGACGTTCGTCCATGCCGTGCAGGTCAAACAACATCACGTAAGGCTTCGGCAATTTCTTCAGGAAATCACCCACCTCAAGCAGTTGCTCACGCTTCACCCACACCACCGGTACGCCGGTGCGGGTTGGCTGAACGGTAAAGGCATCCGGCCCAAAGCGGTTGCGCAGTTCGCCGATCACCGGGTCATCAAGGTGATCGCGGGTTTGCCAGGCTGGTGCGGCGTCATGCGCGGTTAAATCGGTCATATTGTTCACCATTGCAAAAGGTCCGTGGTGACTGCCGGGCGAGACTTCGCGTTGTTGTAGATTGATTTGCGAAGTGGTACTCCCGCCCGCAGGCGCAAATTAAATCTCGTCCGGCGTCCGCAGATTGGTCACTGCAATACGTTCGCCGCGTTTACGCTCGCGTTCCGACTGCATATTGGCGCGATAAACGCCCTGATCGCCAACCACCCATGAGAGCGGACGACGTTCTTTACCAATGGACTCCTGCAGCAGCATCAGCGCCTGCATATAGGCCTCCGGACGCGGCGGGCAGCCCGGGATGTACACATCGACCGGAATGAATTTATCCACGCCCTGGACGACGGAGTAGATGTCGTACATGCCGCCGGAGTTAGCGCAGGCGCCCATGGAGATCACCCACTTCGGCTCCAGCATCTGATCGTACAGACGCTGAATAACCGGCGCCATTTTGGTAAAGCAGGTTCCAGCGACCACCATCAGGTCCGCCTGACGCGGAGAGGCGCGCAGAACTTCTGCCCCAAAACGCGCAACGTCATGCACCGCAGTGAATGACGTCACCATTTCCACATAACAGCAAGAAAGGCCGAAGTTATACGGCCAAATTGAGTTCTTACGGCCCCAGTTCACCATGTCATGCAGCGCGTGCTCGAGTTTCCCCATATACACGCTTTTATTGACTTCCTGCTCCAGGGGGTCGGTGACGATCTCCTGTTTCTGCAGGGGGTAACGGTCGTTCTCACCGTTAGGATCTATGCGGGTGAGCGTATAATCCATCTTATTGCCTCGCTTTTACTGCATATGACGGTTAGTGGGACTGTCTGTTTCCGGGTTAACCAGCGTGCGACGGGAACGCGCAGGCGTCCAGTCCAGTGCGCCGATGCGAACGAGATAAACCAGACCAGCCAGTAGCACTAAAATGAAAATTGCGGCTTCCACAAAGCCGACCCAGCCGCTCTCGCGGATAGAAGTCGACCATGCGTAGAGATACAGGGCTTCCACGTCGAAGATAACGAAGAACATGGCAACCAGATAAAACTTCGCAGAAAGACGTAAGCGGGCCGAACCAACGGAGTCGATCCCCGATTCAAACGGCGTGTTTTTGCTACGCGCGCGCGCGCGACCGCCAAGGTACCAGCCGCCGACGAGCATGAGGCAGCACAGGCCGATAGCGATGATGAGAAATATAGCGAATGCCCAATGATGAGCGATGACTTCAGTGGATGTTGACATACGCATTGCTTAACCAAAAAAGTGTAGCGCCAAAACCCTCTGCTCTTACTGGCAGATGAACGCCACAGCGTTTCACGGGAGGAATAAAAAAAACCGTGCAAAAAAGCGTCCCTGGTTGATGTGAGAAGCCCAGATGCCGTGGCTTTTTACCCCTTTCTTTAACCTTTTGTCAACTTTAACAAAAGTTTTCATAACATTAATTTACATTGGAATCTTTTCATTAACATTAAATGCCCTTTTATGCGAAATAACCTTGCATACTGTTCGGTTTTAGTGTTGTTGAATCGTGTCCGTTTCCGTCGTAAATCAAAAATCCCTTCTATTTTGACAGGATTTAGCCTCGATTCCTCCCCCCAAAGAGGGGTATTTTCTTGATCTGTGACACGGTTTTGTTAATTACCCCAGGAAATCGGCAACAATCCGTCCGGTTTTTTAACATTAGCAGGAAGTGTTGAAAGTGCAGGGAAAAGTCGACAAGGTGAGCGCCCGGTCACGCCAATACGCTGATTTTTCAGGAAAGAAATAAAAAAAACATTCAAAACATCAATAATAGTGCAAAAAAAAGAGCCACCAGGCGGGAAACCCTCCCCTGAGGCTCTTTTTGCTCACTTACATTCTGTTACCAGTTTTTGTGATCTTTGTTAGAAAATTGCCCTCACAAAATGAAGGTGTTATCTCCCTCTTGCGGAGTAAGTGCCGGCCCCGTTCGCCAGGGGTCGCTCTCCTGACTCAGTGACTGAAAAATCACCTGCGGCAGCTCGCTCACCGTCTGCGGATTGCAACTGACCACATACCGGGTATCCGGCAGGCCAGGCAATCCATCGCTGATGCCAGCCACGCGCAAATCGGGGCTCATCATTTCGACGGGTCGCGCGGTGACGCCCAGCCCGGCTTTGACCGCTGCTTTCACCCCGGAGAGAGACGTCGCGCCATGGGCGAGATGCCATGGGACGCGGGCCGCCTCCAGCGCGGCAATAATATCCTGGCGGAAGGGACCAGGCTCCTCGAGCAAGATCAGAGGGATCGACTCCCCCTTCGCCAGCACATATTCCGCCGCACAGTACCAGAGGGTCGGTGACGTTCTCAGGATGAAAGAGGTAAAGCCGGGAGGCTGATGGGTGGTCAGCGCCAGATCCACCCGCCCCTCGGCCAGCATCGCCATGATGGCGGCATGGGGATGCACTTTGATCTCCAGCGTCATTCTGGGATAGAAGCAGCCGATGCGGTTTAACAAAAACGGCAGGATGGTATCGGCCGTTTCTTCCGACGCGCCGATGGTCAATCCACCTTGCAGGCTGCCATACATCAGCGACATGCAGGCTTCATCGTTAAAACGCAGGATCTTGCGGGCATAGCCCAGTAGCTGGATGCCTTGCTCAGTCAGCAGTTTATTACGCCCGTGACGGGCGAAAAGCTCTTTGCCGACCAGCTGCTCCAGGCGTTGCATTTGCTGGCTGACCGCGGACTGGGTACGACACACTGCGGCGGCGGCGGCGGCGAAGGTGTTCAAATCAGCGACCGCCACAAAGGTGCGCAGCAGATCGAGATCAAGGTTGAGTATCGGACGTGTTGTATTAATCATCTTTCTTCACTTACAGGTGGCTAACGCTGACCTGCCTTGTTGATGCTTTACGCCAGGTTTCCGGCTATTCCCTGAGCCTCGTGCTCACCGTCAGATGGCGGATAAACAACTGGACGAACGTTATTACATGCCAAAGTACTCGTCTGGGCAAATGCGCAGAACCACGGAGTAATATATTGTTCGTATTTCTCATTGTTATTTATTACCACGGCCAGCCAGGTGTCATGCGTCGCTCCGGAAAAGCGGCCAGTGGTGGTGAGAAAGGCTCTCTTCCACCGCGCGTTCACACAGGGAAGAATGAACAATAAAATCCTGTAATAACAATATATTAAGTATCAATCCAACCGGAGTGCTTACCGGCTATCACTGATATTAACGGCGATATTCTAACCGATTCCCGCCCTTTTTATAAGCCTAAATAAGGATTAACTCAGATAATTTTAAATTTTTTTCAACGTTTTATATAAATTAACAAACCTCAGATTATTACCTGTCAAAAATAATAATAATGCACTCGTACGCTGTTTTTTATTGATATTATTTAACATCAAAATTACAAATCAGTCCCTATTGTATTAAGGATAGCGTTGTTTAGTCTGCCAACATTCTTCGTTCGCCCCTTCGCCACACAAACAAACCAGATAAATGATGGCAAAAAAGGCATATGGTCTACATATACGACCAAAAAAAGCATCATAAGCAGGTATAACCTACAACCTAAAACCGTAAGCGACAGATAAATCAATTACGCTTAAAATCCTGCGTTAGCAAAATCTTCTCCTGCAAAGCCTTCAAAACAGCGGGGATGCGGAGTACATTGTTCCGTGCTGACTTCCACGGCAGGGAGTGGCGATAACAGCTAAAAGGTCAAGATTCATGTCCCCCATCGAAAAATCCAGCAAGTTAGAGAACGTCTGTTACGACATCCGTGGCCCGGTTCTGAAAGAAGCGAAACGTCTTGAGGAAGAAGGCAATAAAGTTCTGAAACTGAACATCGGCAACCCGGCGCCATTCGGCTTCGAGGCCCCTGACGAGATCCTCGTCGACGTCATCCGCAATCTGCCTACTGCCCAGGGTTACTGCGATTCGAAAGGGTTGTATTCGGCGCGCAAAGCCATCATGCAGCATTACCAGGCCCGGGGAATGCGTGATGTCACGGTAGAAGATATTTACATCGGCAACGGCGTGTCCGAACTGATTGTGCAGGCGATGCAGGCGCTGTTAAACAGCGGCGATGAGATGCTGGTTCCCGCGCCGGACTACCCACTGTGGACGGCGGCGGTGTCGCTTTCCAGTGGCAAAGCGGTCCACTATCTGTGTGACGAATCCGCTGACTGGTTCCCGGATCTTGACGATATCCGCGCAAAAATCACGCCGCGCACCCGCGGGATCGTGATCATTAACCCCAACAACCCCACCGGCGCGGTCTATTCCAAAGAACTGCTGCAGGAGATCGTCGAGATCGCCCGGCAGCATAACCTGATTATTTTCGCCGATGAGATCTACGATAAGATCCTCTACGACGAAGCCCAGCATCACTCAATTGCTGCTCTGGCGCCAGATCTGCTGACCGTGACCTTCAACGGACTGTCGAAAACCTACCGTGTTGCCGGTTTCCGTCAGGGGTGGATGGTGCTGAATGGCCCGAAAAAACACGCGAAGGGCTATATCGAAGGCCTGGAGATGCTGGCGTCGATGCGTCTGTGCGCCAACGTGCCGGCACAACATGCTATCCAGACGGCGCTGGGCGGCTACCAGAGTATCAGCGAATTCATCATTCCCGGCGGGCGCCTGTATGAACAACGCAACCGCGCCTGGGAGCTGATCAACGATATTCCGGGTGTCTCCTGCATGAAGCCAAAAGGCGCGTTGTATATGTTCCCGAAAATCGATGCCAAACGCTTCAATATTCACGACGACCAGAAAATGGTGCTCGACTTCCTGTTGCAGGAGAAAGTCCTGCTGGTGCAGGGTACCGCGTTCAACTGGCCGTGGCCGGATCATGTGCGCATTGTGACGCTGCCTCGTGAAGACGACCTGGAGATGGCGATCTCCCGCTTTGGCCGCTTCCTCTCCGGCTACCACCAGCTTTAATCGCTACGCCGCCGGCATTTGCATCCGGCGGCGATCCCTGCGCACAATGGAACCCGATGTTGTCACTGATTAAGGGTTCCTATGAGTCAGAGTCATTTCTTTGCCCACCTCTCCCGCCTGAAACTGATTAACCGCTGGCCGCTGATGCGCAACGTGCGCACCGAAAATGTCTCCGAACACAGTCTGCAGGTGGCGATGGTCGCCCATGCGCTGGCGGCAATTAAAAACCGTAAATTTGGCGGCCAGGTCAACGCCGAACGTATCGCCCTGCTGGCGATGTACCATGACGCCTCCGAAGTATTAACTGGCGACCTCCCTACCCCGGTGAAATATTTCAACTCCCAGATTGCCCAGGAATATAAGGCGATTGAGAAAATTGCTCAGCAAAAGCTGGTGGATATGGTCCCTGACGAGCTGCGCGATATTTTCGAGCCGCTGATTGATGAGCATCACTACAGTGAGGAAGAGCAGTCGATCGTTAAACAGGCTGACGCCCTCTGCGCCTACCTGAAGTGCCTCGAAGAGCTGTCTGCGGGTAACAACGAATTTCTGCTGGCCAAAGGCCGTCTGGAAAAGACGCTGGCGTCGCGGCGAAGCGCAGAGATGGATTACTTTATGCAGGTGTTTGTCCCGAGCTTCCAGCTGTCGCTGGATGAAATAAGCCAGGATTCGCCGCTGTAATTTTTCAGGCCGGGCAGCGGTTGCGCCCTACCCGGCCTGACACCCTTAAAACGGAAACAATACCGGGATCAGCAGCACGCAGACCACCATCACCAGTACGGTGAAGGGCACGCCAATCTTCACAAAGTCGCTGAAGGAATACTTACCCGGGCCAAGCACCAGGGTGTTGACCGGCGAGGAAACCGGAGTCATAAACGCCGCCGAAGCCGCCATCGCCACCACCATGGCGAAGGGATAGGGCGACACCCCCATCGACTTCGCCGCTGCCAGGGCTATGGGCGCCATCAGGACCGCCGTCGCGGTATTAGAGATGAACAGACCTATCGCCGCGCACATTACAAACAGGCAGCCGAGCATCAGATAAGGCCCCTCGCTTCCGGCGACGTCCATCAGTCCCTTGACCACCAGATCTACCCCGCCGGTTTTTTGCAGCGCCAGGGCAAACGGCATCATCCCGACAATCAAAATAATGCTTGGCCAGTGGATCGCCTTATAGGCGCTTTCGGCGTTGATGCAGCGGAATTTGCCCATCAGCAGGCAGGCGATGATCGCGGCAATCGGGTTGGGAATTTCATCGGTGAGCATCAGGGCTACCATCAGCACCAGACAGAAAATCGCGTGTGGAGCCTGGCTGTGCGCCGGCGAAGCGTCATCCACTTCAACCGGCATATTGAGCACCACGAAATCCCGCCCACGCTTCGCCAGCAGGGCAATTTGCCGCCAGTTGCCGACCACCAGCAGGATATCGCCGAGCTGTAGCGGCTCATCGACCACGGAACCATCCATCGCCTCGCCATCGCGCTTCATGCCGACGATATTGAGACCAAACCGGGTGCGGAACGCTATCTCACGCACCGTTTTACCAATCATCTCCGAATCCGGGATCAGCGACACCTCCGCCATGCCCACATCCAGCGCCTGATCGGCAAAATACTCGCCGCGCAGCACCATCGGCTCGAGCATCTGCTCACCACAGAACTGGCGTAAGTCGACATCGGAGGCGGACATATCGATCAGCAGGACGTCGCGGGCGCGGAATTCCGATACCCCGTTGACGTTAACAATCACCCGACGGAACCGCCGCCAGCGTTCGACGCCGATGACGTTGGCACAGTACCGCTCACGCAGTTTTAAATCATCAAGACGCTGGCCGATCATCGGCGAACCAGGACGGATCGCCAGCCGGCGGGCGCGGCCAGTGAGGTGATATTCGCGGATCAGATCGCGGAAGGTGCTTCTTTTACGGCCATCACGCGCGGATTCGCCATTCTCTGTCTTCAGCATAAAGCGCACCGCCAGCATATAGACGATGCCCAGGATCAGCACCACCAGGCCAATCGGCGTGACGCTGAAAAAACTGAAGCCGTGCAGCCCTTCGCGCAGCAGTTCACTGTTGACGACCAGGTTGGGGGGCGTTGCGACCAGGGTCATCATCCCGCTGATAAGTCCGGCAAAGCTCAGCGGCATCATCAGCCGCGAGGGAGAGGTATTCATCCGCGCCGACACGCTGAGCACTACCGGAATGAAAATGGCGACCACCCCGGTTGAACTCATAAACGCACCCAGCCCGGCGACGGTGAGCATCAGGTAAACCAGCATCTTGGTTTCGCTGTTGCCCGCCACACTCACCAGCCACGCCCCCATCTTGGTGGCCACCCCGGTACGCACCAGGCCATCACCGATAATAAACAGGGCGGCAATCAGGATCACGTTAGGATCGCTGAACCCGGAAAAGGCTTCATTCAGCGTCAGCGTGCCGCTGAGGACGAAGGCGACAATGACCATCAGGGCGATAGCATCCATGCGCACCTTGCCGGTAGCAAACAGCACAACCGCGATAGCCAGAAGGGATAAAACCCAAATCAATTCACCGTTCACAACGTTTCCTTGTCACAAGTGGGAGTCGACATAGTGGCATAAAAAAGCCCCGGCAACGCGGGGCGAAATCATACGTTTACGCTTTAAGACGCACATTAACATAGCCGTCCGTCTGACGTTCGACCACCAGATCGTCCAGGCTGCTCAGCACGAGGTCGGCTTCATCCAGTCGAGGGGCATCGGCAGGCACGTTGACCGCGATGGTGCGACACCCCGCCGCCAGGCCGGAGAGCAACCCCGCCGGCGCATCTTCTACCACCGCGCACTGTTCGGCCGGTAGTCCCAGCCGCTCGGCGCCCAGCAGATAGGCGTCCGGCGCCGGTTTTCCGTGTTTTACCTGCTCAGCGGTGATGAAGACCTCCGGCATCGGCAGGCCTGCCGCGCGATGACGCGCGTGGGCAACCGGCACCGACCCGGAAGTGACAATCGCCCATGGGATCCCAGCCTCATTGAGGGTACTCAGCAGGGTTAACGCCCCCGGCAGAGCGACAATGCCCTCGATATCAGTGGCTTCAATCTGCTCGAGGAAGCGGAATTCGGCCTGGATATCCTCCTCGCTACGACCCGACATAAAATGGCGAATAGAGGTAATGGCCTGCTTGCCGTGAATAAAACTGAGAATTTCATCATGGTCAATGGCGAAACGATCGCCCCACTTACACCATGAACGCTCCACCACCGGCAAGGAATCCACCAGCGTCCCGTCTAAATCGAACAGGAAACCTTTACACTGCACGGGCACCTCCCTCAGGCATTGATAATTTGGTTAATTTCATTACTGCTCAGGTGATACTGGCGCGGACAGGCGTGCCAGACGCTCAGCATCCGCTGATATTTCTCCCACATCGGGGTCTGCGAGTTAAAGCCATGAGTGCCGGCGTCAAAATGGCTGTAGCGGCCTTCAATATTGACCATAAAGCGTACATAGCCGAGAAAACGCGCTTCGGTGGCGGCATCAAATCCGAGGAAGGTAACCCGACGCTCGTCGATACCCGCCGCGTCTTTCAGGTTGGTCCAGGAGACATGTAGCGCGTGGTACATCTCCATGATATCGATAACGGTACGGCAGGTTTCTTCCGTCAGCTGGCCAAACTCGCGGTCCAGTTCGCGCATCTGCAGCCCATACCCACGCTCAATGATGGTTTGCAGACGACGGTAGCGTTCCGCATTGTCCGGGTCGAGCATCGTCATCATTTTGTACTGATTGGATAAAATCAGACGCTGCGCATTGGTCATTTCCATGTTGTGACTCCTGTAGCACGGTAGGGCGTGAAATAAAGAAGGCGCATAAATCATGCGCCTTCTTTTATATGCGTTTTCCGTAGTGAATTACAAATCATCAAGGAAAGTTTTATCCAGTTGTTTGAAGGCGCGCTTAAGCGTGTCAGCCAGCGCCTGATAATCGGGCTTGCCTTCGACCGGCGCCAGCGCCTGCCCCGCCTCCTGCAGTTTGCCGCGCACTTCGTAAAACCAGTTAAGAATGGAGGGCGGCAGCGGCGTCACCGAACGCTTACCCAACCACCATAATCCCTGCATCGGCAGGCTCAGGGCAAACAGCGCGGTGGCGACAGCGGGACCCAGCTGGCCGCCCAGGGCTATCTGCCAGCACAGCGTAAAAATGGCGATCGGCGGCATGATACGGATAGCATAGCGGGTGGCACGAATAATGCGGTTTTCGATAAACACCGGCGCGAGGCGCTTGTCGAGAGGCCAGGTCTTTGCGTAATGCTGCCCGCGGTTGAACAAGCTAAAGAAGCTAACGGGGCGTTTCTCAGGGGTCGACATGGCTTTACCTCAACTTTACATATAAAACTTAAAAAATTCGTGCAAAACACCAACTATGCATGACATCGTTCAAAAGATTTTGGCAAAGGATGCCGCAATCAGGTATCCTGTGCCCGCCTGAAAGGGCGGATAGACTCTTTTGCCAGGCTAGTCAAATTATCGCATATTCTGCCATTGGCTGAAAATTATGCAAAATGGCATAAAATCAAATGTACTTCTCTCATCGTGCCCGAAAACAGAACAAGGCATGATGTTAATCATAAATGTCGAGGTCATCCTGCGCTACGCTAATGACACACTGACGTTTTTTTAGCCACGTATCATAAAAAGGTACTTCCATGTCGAGTAAGTTAGTACTGGTTCTGAACTGCGGTAGCTCCTCTCTGAAATTTGCTATCCTTGATGCCGTTAACGGCGACGAATATCTGTCCGGTTTAGCGGAATGCTTCCACCTGCCGGAAGCCCGTATCAAATGGAAAATTGACGGCGGCAAACAAGAAGCTGAATTAGGCGCCGGTGCCGCGCACAGTGAAGCACTGAACTTTATCGTTAACACTATTCTGGCACAAAAACCAGAACTGTCTGCTCAGCTGACCGCAATCGGCCACCGTATCGTACACGGCGGTGAAAAATACACCAGCTCCGTGGTGATCGACGAGTCTGTGATTCAGGGTATTAAAGACGCAGCGTCTTTCGCACCGCTGCACAACCCGGCGCACTTGATCGGCATCGCTGAAGCGCTGAAATCCTTCCCGCATCTGAAAGACAAAAACGTGGCCGTATTCGATACGGCGTTCCACCAGACCATGCCGGAAGAATCCTATCTCTACGCCCTGCCGTACAGCCTGTACAAAGAGCATGGCGTTCGTCGTTACGGCGCGCACGGCACCAGCCACTTCTATGTGACTCAGGAAGCCGCTAAGATCCTGAACAAGCCGGTGGAAGAGCTGAACATCATCACTTGCCACCTCGGCAACGGTGGCTCTGTTTCCGCTATCCGTAACGGTAAATGCGTTGATACCTCCATGGGCCTGACGCC
>NZ_PJDK01000038.1:0-56378 GCF_002837615.1 Klebsiella sp. X1-16S-Nf21 | reverse complement strand
TGAATTCGAAACCACTTTTGCAGATCTGGGCCTGAAGGCTCCCATCCTTGAAGCGCTTAACGATCTGGGTTACGAAAAACCATCTCCGATCCAGGCTGAGTGCATTCCGCATCTGCTGGACGGCCGCGATGTTCTGGGTATGGCCCAGACCGGTAGCGGTAAAACCGCAGCGTTCTCTTTACCGCTGCTGAACAACATTGATCCTGAGCTGAGAGCACCACAGATTCTGGTGCTGGCACCGACCCGCGAACTGGCGGTACAGGTTGCTGAAGCAATGACGGAATTCTCTAAACATATGCGCGGCGTAAACGTGGTTGCCCTGTACGGCGGCCAGCGTTATGACGTGCAGCTGCGCGCCCTGCGTCAGGGTCCGCAGATCGTTGTCGGTACCCCGGGTCGTCTGCTGGACCACCTGAAGCGCGGCACGCTGGATCTCTCTAAACTGAGCGGTCTGGTACTGGACGAAGCCGATGAAATGCTGCGCATGGGCTTTATCGAAGACGTAGAAACCATTATGGCGCAGATCCCGGAAGGTCATCAGACCGCGCTGTTCTCTGCCACCATGCCGGAAGCGATTCGTCGCATTACCCGCCGCTTTATGAAAGAGCCGCAGGAAGTGCGCATTCAGTCCAGCGTCACCACGCGCCCGGACATCAGCCAGAGCTACTGGACGGCCTACGGCATGCGTAAAAACGAAGCGCTGGTGCGCTTCCTGGAAGCGGAAGACTTTGATGCGGCGATTATCTTCGTGCGTACCAAAAACGCGACCCTGGAAGTGGCTGAAGCGCTGGAGCGTAGCGGCTATAACAGCGCCGCGCTGAACGGCGATATGAACCAGGCGCTGCGTGAGCAGACGCTGGAGCGTCTGAAAGACGGTCGTCTGGACATTCTGATCGCCACCGACGTTGCGGCCCGTGGTCTGGACGTTGAGCGTATCAGCCTGGTTGTTAACTATGACATCCCGATGGATTCCGAGTCTTACGTTCACCGTATCGGCCGTACCGGTCGTGCGGGTCGTGCTGGCCGCGCCCTGCTGTTCGTTGAGAACCGCGAGCGTCGCCTGCTGCGTAACATCGAACGTACGATGAAACTGACGATCCCTGAAGTAGAACTGCCAAACGCAGAACTGCTGGGCAAACGTCGCCTGGAAAAATTCGCGGCTAAAGTTCAGCAGCAGCTGGAAAGCAGCGATCTGGACCAGTACCGTGCGCTGCTGGCGAAAATCCAGCCGACGGCGGAAGGCGAAGAGCTGGACGTGGAAACGCTGGCCGCCGCGCTGCTGAAAATGGCCCAGGGCGAACGTTCTCTGATCGTCCCGCCGGATGCGCCGATGCGTCCTAAGCGTGAGTTCCGCGATCGTGATGACCGTTTCGAGCGTCGTGGCGACCGTAATGACCGTGGCCCGCGTGGCGATCGTGAAGATCGTCCGAAGCGTGAGCGTCGTGATGTTGGCGAGATGGAACTGTACCGCATTGAAGTAGGCCGTGATGACGGCGTTGAAGTTCGTCATATCGTTGGCGCGATCGCTAACGAAGGCGATATCAGCAGCCGTTACATCGGTAACATCAAGCTGTTCGGTTCTCACTCCACCATCGAACTGCCGAAAGGTATGCCGGGCGAAGTACTGCAGCACTTTACTCGCACCCGCATCCTGAACAAACCGATGAACATGCAGCTGATGGGCGATGCGCAGCCGCGCACTGAACGTCGTGGCGGCGGTGAACGTCGTGAAGGCGGCCGTGGTTTCGGCGGTGAGCGTCGTGAAGGCGGCCGTAGCTTCGGTGGCGAACGTCGTGAAGGCGGTCGTGGTGATGGTCGTCGTTTCAGCGGCGAACGTCGTGAAGGCCGTGCGCCGCGTCGTGACGATGCAGCTGCGCCGCGCCGTGATGACTCCGCTGGTCGTCGTCGTTTCGGTGGCGATGCGTAATTAGCGCAACACGCTAGCGTAAAGTAAATAATACAGCCCCGATCGCCATGATTGGGGCTTTTTTTATTCCTTTTGTACTCGTGTACTGGTACAGTGCGTCGCACCCATTGTGGGAAAGTTTTTTTGACTGGAGATTTCGGTAAATGGCGACACTAACCACTACGACCACCCGACCGTCCCTGTTTGGCGGCGTGGTGATTATCGGCGGCACGATTATTGGCGCGGGCATGTTCTCGCTGCCGGTGGTGATGTCCGGCGCGTGGTTCTTCTGGTCGCTGGCGGCGCTGGTTTTTACCTGGTTCTGCATGCTGCACTCCGGACTGATGATCCTGGAAGCCAACCTCAACTACCGGATTGGCTCCAGTTTCGACACCATCACCAAAGACCTGCTCGGCAAGGGCTGGAACCTGGTGAACGGCGTGTCGATCGCCTTTGTGCTGTATATCCTGACCTACGCCTATATTTCGGCGAGCGGTTCTATCCTGCACCATACCTTCAGTGAAATGTCGCTGAACGTACCGGCGCGCGCGGCGGGCTTCGGCTTTGCGCTGCTGGTGGCGTTTATTGTCTGGATGAGCACCAAAGCGGTGAGCCGCATGACGGCTATCGTGCTCGGCGCCAAGGTCATCACCTTCTTCCTGACCTTCGGCAGCCTGCTGGGACACGTCGAACCGACGACGCTGTTTAACGTCGCGGAGAAGAATGCCTCCTATGCGCCCTACCTGCTGATGACGCTGCCGTTCTGCCTGGCCTCGTTTGGCTATCACGGTAACGTGCCGAGCCTGATGAAATATTATGGTAAGGATCCGCGCACCATTACCCGCTGTCTGATTTACGGTACGCTGCTGGCGCTGGGTCTGTACGTGGTCTGGCTGCTGGTGACGATGGGCAATATCCCGCGTCCGCAGTTTATCGATATTGCGCAGAAGGGCGGTAACATTGATGTACTGGTGCAGGCCCTGAGCGGCGTACTGAATAACCGCGGCCTGGATCTGCTGCTGGTAGTGTTCTCCAACTTTGCCGTCGCCAGTTCGTTCCTCGGCGTGACGCTGGGTCTGTTCGACTATCTGGCGGATCTGTTTGGCTTTGACGATAGCGCGATGGGGCGCTTTAAAACCGCGCTGTTGACCTTTATCCCGCCGATGATTGGCGGGCTGGTGAAACCAGATGGTTTCCTTTACGCCATCGGCTATGCCGGCCTGGCGGCGACGGTATGGGCGGCCATTGTGCCGGCGCTGCTGGCCCGCGCTTCGCGTAAACGCTTCGGCAGCCCACAGTTCCGCGTGTGGGGCGGAAAAGCGATGATTGTGCTGATCCTGCTCTTTGGTCTCGGCAACGCGGTGGTGCACTTCCTGTCGAGCTTTAATCTGCTGCCGGTTTATCAGTAAGGTTAATACCCGGTGGCATAACATCCACCGGGCTGACGTTTGTGTTATCCCAACAGCTCCTCTTTCACCTGCATCGCTAAATCGAAAGAATGCAGACGCGCCTGGTGGTCGAAGATCTGGCCATTGACCATGATTTCGTCCGCCTCGGTTTCACGCAGAATGGACTCTAAGCCGTGGCGGACTTTCGTTTTATCGCCGACCAGCGACATGCTTAACGCCTGCTGCACGCCATACTGCTCGGACGCTGACCACAGCTGATGCATATTTTCCACCGGCGGCGGCAGCTGTCCGGTTTCGCCGCGCCGCAGCTTAACGAACGCCTGCTGCATAGAGGTAAAGAGGAACTCCGCATCGCGGTTGCTGTCGGCGGCGATAATATTGATACACACCATCGCGTACGGCTTTTCCAGCCGCGCCGAAGGTTTGAAATTGCTGCGATACAGATGCAGCGCCTGGAACAGCATATCCGGCGCGAAATGCGAGGCGAAAGCAAACGGCAGGCCGAGCTGCGCCGCCAGCTGGGCGCTGTACAGGCTTGAGCCCAGCAGCCACACCGGAATTCGTTCGCCATAGCCGGGAACCGGACGCACGTGCGGGTTCGGATCGCGGGCGTCAAACCAGTCCACCAGTTCCGCCACGTCGCGCGGGAAGTTATCGACATCGCCGCTCATATGGCGGCGCAGGGCGCGCATGGTCGGCTGATCGCTGCCTGGCGCGCGGCCAAGGCCGAGATCGATACGCCCGGGATAAAGGGTATTCAGGGTGCCGAACTGCTCGGCGATCACCAGCGGTGAGTGGTTGGGCAGCATCACCCCGCCGGAACCGAGATGCAGAGTGGTGGTATTGGCGGCGAGATAGCCTATCAGCACCGAGGTCGCCGCGCTGGCAATGCCGACCATATTATGGTGCTCCGCCAGCCAGTAGCGGTGATAGCCGCGCGATTCGGCCAGCCTGGCGAGATCCAGAGAGTGGGTAAAGGCTTCTTTGGCAGAAGAGCCTTGCGGGATCGGCGCCAAGTCGAGCACCGAGAACGAAACAGATTTGTCAGTCATAAAGGCTCACTTTGCTACAGCATCGTCATCAGATTGAAGGTCTTCTTCCAGCCTGGCGCATCCTGGACGCGCCAGCCAGAAAAGCTGCATCTTTAATAATGCATTAAAATCTGAGCACTGTTGTTAACAAAGTGAGCGGTTTATCAGGCTTGCAGCACCAGACCGGGCAGCCGTTTCCAGTAGCCGTTGCAATCACTATTGCTGGTAAGATCCAGTGGCGCAGCACCGTTTTCGTTGGCGCGGAAGGCCTCTAGCATAGCGAAGGTTTCGTTGCCCATCGGCGACAGGCGCACCATATCCACCAGGCCGTGCATCGAGGTTAACTCGTTGCCAAGGTTATAGACGTAGCCGCTCATCGTCTGGATACCGTTGAGCACGAACACCTGCTGGTTCTCCTGCGACAGCATGCTGCGTCCGGTCGGGTACTTGATGCAACAGGTTTCGCATTCGTCCTTTGGCCGGTCTTCCGAGCGGGCGGTAAAGCAGCGCGCGGAATAGGCCAGCGGCAGATGGCCGTAGCTCAGCACTTCCACTTCAAACTGGTTGCGAATACCCAGCTCTTCGCACTGGGTCAGTAAATTTGCCAGCCAGTCGCGGGAAAGCTCTACCGGCATGCACCAACGCATCATGCCTTGTTTCAGCAGCAGGCGCAGAGTGACGGCGTTATAGCAGTTCAGCGCATGCCCAGCAACGAACGGCAGCTTGCGTTCGGCGCAGAGGTTCACCACGCCAAGGTCGCTGGCCTCAATCAGGAACTCGCCATTCTCGACATAGCGCTTCAGTTCGCCCAGTTCGGAAGAGGCCTGCACCAGCGCGAGGGTAGACAGCACCACCTGTTTGCCGCTACCGGCCAGCGCTTTTGCCATCTCGATCCAGTCGCCAACTTTGGTGGCGCGGCGTTTGCTGCACACGGCTTCGCCGAGATAAATGGTGTCGGCGCTGCTGTTTGCCGCCTGCTGGTAAAAATCTTCCAGCGTCTCTTTTGGCCAGTAGTACAGCACCGGCCCTAATGAATATTTCATGTTTCTCACTGCCATTTACGGTGATAGGCGCCAAGGGTGGTTTGCGTCCCTTCGGACATCGAACCAAGGGTTTCCATCCAGGCGGATTGCGGCACAAAATTCTGCGGATCGGCTTTGCAGCGGTCGATCGCCTGGCGCCAGACTTTCGCCACCTGGGTGACGTACGCTGGGCTGCGCTGACGGCCTTCGATTTTCACCGAGGCGATATTGGCGGCCATCAGCTCCGGCAACAGCTCCAGGGTGTTTAGGCTGGTGGGTTCTTCCAGTGCGTGATAGCGCTCGCCATCGACCAGATAGCGGCCTTTGCACAGCGTCGGATAGCCGGCGTTTTCGCCATCCTGATAGCGGTCGATCAGCACCTCATTAAGGCGAGATTCCAGCCCCTGCGGCGTTTGCTGCCAACGCACGAAGCGGGCAGGTGAACAGGCGCCGACGGTATTCGGCGATTCGCCGGTCAGGTAGGAAGAGAGATAGCAGCGGCCTTCCGCCATGATGCACAGGCTACCGAAGGCGAAGACTTCCAGCGGCACCGGCGTGGCACGGGCCAACTGCTTCACCTGGTGAATAGATAACACTCGTGGTAGTACGACGCGTGCCACGTCAAAGTTGCGATGATAGAAGCGAATGGCCTCTTCATTGGTGGCGGAAGCCTGCACCGAAACGTGACGCTCAATGTGTGGATAACGCTCCGCGGCATACTCCAGCATGGCGATATCGGCCAGGATCAGCGCATCGGCGCCCAGCTGGGCGGCCATGTCCACCGCGCGCTGCCAGCGGGCGTAGCCGTCGGGATGGGCGAAGGTGTTGATCGCAATATGTAGCTTACGACGGTGCTGATGCACAAAGCTGACGGCTTCCTGCAGTTTCTTTTCGGTGAAATTAAGGCCGGCAAAGTGGCGGGCGTTGGTGTCATCTTTCAGCCCGATATAGACGGCATCGGCGCCGTTTTCGATGGCCGCCTTAAGCGCCGGAAGGTTACCGGCTGGGCAGAGCAGCTCCATAATTTTTCCTGAAAAATGCGGCCCGTCAGGGACGCTGAATGGTTAACGAGCAGGGATTTTAGTTAACCTTCTGGTGACAATTTTTGATTTGAGGCAGTTAAAAGTGTATTGGTGGCGCCAATAACTGGCGGCCGTCATCGCGTTTTTGTTGATTTACGCCGCTATGTTGTTTATGTGATATGGCACAATAGCGGAACAATTGCATTCATGGAGTAAAGCTTGTGTTGGATAAACTGCGTTCCCGGCTGGTCCACTTTGGCCCGTCTTTACTGAGCGTGCCGGTTAAGCTGGCGCCTTTTGCCCTCAAGCGCCAGGTGCTGGAGCAGGTGCTAAGCTGGCAGTTCCGTCAGGCGCTGGCAGAGGGAGAACTGGAGTTTCTCGAGGGGCGCTGGTTAAGTATTCATGTGCGTGACATCGGTCTGCTGTGGTATACCTCGGTAGTCGATGGTCGCCTGGTGGTCAGCCAGCAGGCCGACGCCGACGTCAGCTTCAGCGCCGACGCCAGCGATCTGTTAATGATTGCCGCGCGCAAGCAGGATCCGGATACGCTATTCTTCCAGCGTCGTCTGGTGATTGAAGGCGATACGGAGCTGGGGCTGTACGTAAAAAATTTGATGGACGCCATTGAGCTCGAGCAGATGCCAAAAGCGCTGCGCGTGATGTTGCTGCAACTGGCGGATTTTGTCGAAGCTGGACTGAAGAGCCCGCAGAAACCTGAACAGACATCGGTAGGTGAGGCATGCTGATTCGAGTGGAGATTGGGATTGATGCACCGGGAATCGACGCGCTGCTGCGTCGTACCTTCGGCCGCGATGCCGAAGCGCAGCTGGTGCACGATCTGCGTGAAGATGGACTGATCACGCTGGGGGTGGTGGCAACGGATGATGAAGGCCAGGTGATCGGCTACGTTGCCTTCAGCCCGGTTGCAGTGGAAGGTGAAGAGCTGCAGTGGGTCGGTCTGGCGCCGTTGGCGGTGGATGAACACTATCGTGGACAGGGCATTGGCCGGCAACTGGTCTATGAAGGGCTGGATTCGCTGAATGAGTTCGGCTATGCCGCGGTGGTGACGCTGGGCGACCCGGATTTATACCGTCGCTTCGGCTTTGAGCCGGCCGCGCGCTTCGATCTCCGCTGCCGCTGGCCGGACAGCGCGGAGGCGTTCCAGGTTCACCGTCTGGCGGATGACGCTCTCGAAGGCGTCCACGGCCAGGTAGAATACAGCGACCATTTTAATCGTCTTTGAGCCTCGCCAGCAGGGTATCGAAGGCATCCTCTCCGGCAACGAGGCGCTCTTTTTCGCGCTTCGTTAGCTGCTTAACGCGGTATTCCAGTCGCAACGCAAGTGAGTGTTCACCAACCTCGTGGCTAAAGGCCAGCAGCAGGTCGCCTTTACCGCGCAACGCCTTCGCGCCTTTTCCCGCCTGATGCTGGCGAAAGCGGCGCGGCACATCGGTGGTGATGCCGGTATAAAGGCGATTGTCCGCGGTTCGAATGAGATACAGAAACCAGCACACGGTCACAAAGTCACTATGGTAAGGTGTGTGCACCATAGCATAATGGAGAAGAAAGATGGAAACCCTTGCTGCCATTGGTCGCTGGCTGAGTAAGCAGCACGTCGTCACCTGGTGCGTCTCCCGCGACGACGAGCTGTGGTGTGCGAATGCCTTTTACGTCTATGACCCGGATACCGTGGCCTTTTATCTGCTCAGCGATGAGCACACCCGCCACGGTCAGATGACCGGCGAACGGGCGAAAGTGGCCGGTACGGTTAATGGCCAGCCAAAAACCGTGGCCCTGATCCGCGGCGTGCAGTTCAAAGGCGAGATCCGTCGTCTGAGCGGTGACGAAGAGGCGCGGATGCGCCAGCGCTACGTCAAGCGCTTTCCGGTGGCCCGCATGCTGTCGGCGCCGGTATGGGAGATTCGTCCGGACGAAATCAAGTTTACCGATAACACGCTGGGCTTCGGGAAAAAGTTACACTGGCGGCGTGATGCCGGCGCCGAGCAGGCGTAGCGCTTCGCGATTGAAGGCCGGCAGATCGTCCGGCGTTCTGCTGGTGACCAGCTGTTCGTTATCGACCACCACCTCCTGGTCGTAAAACTCGCCCCCGGCGTTTTTCACATCCACCACGATAGGCTTCACCGCCGTGAGCTTACGCCCGCGGATCACATCGGCGCTGATCAGCAGCTGCGGGCCGTGGCAGATGGCAAACACCGGCTTCCCGCCATTGACGAAATCGCGGGTAAAGGTGACGAAGCGTTCATCCCCGCGCAGCTGATCAGGGGAATAGCCCCCGGGCAGCAGCAAGGCATCAAATTCGCCCGGTGTGACGTCATCAATGGCTCTGTCGATGGCCACCTCCGCTTCTCCCTGTTTACCCTTCACCGTCTTGCCAGCCTGCTTTTCGATCGTGACGACCTGATGCCCGGCGAGCTTGAACGCGTCGGCGGGAGAGGTAAATTCAGAATCTTCAAAGTCGTCGGTAATGAGCACGGCTATCTTTTTACTCATGCTTCCTCCGCTATCTGGATGGTCAATGAGGTAATTCCATGATGATGGTGGATACTTACCTTGTAAGGTATTAAGCCTGGAACATGAGCCCGAAAGTGCAAGGCGGAGAATTCTGTAAAGGAGAATCAATGAGTCAGGTATTATTAACCGGTGCGACCGGGTTAGTTGGCGGTCACTTACTCCGGCTGCTGCAGAATGAGCCGAGCATCAGCTCCATCGCCGCCCCGACGCGTCGCCCGCTGGCGCCAGCGGAAGGTGTCTTTAATCCTCACGATCCCCAGCTGACCGATGCCCTGGCGCAGGTGGTCGACCCGGTCGATATCGTCTTCTGCTGTCTGGGAACAACGCGTCGGGAAGCGGGAAGCAAAGAGGCCTTTGTCCATGCTGATTACACGCTGGTTATCGATACGGCACTGGCCGGAAAACGGCTTGGCGCGCAGCATATGCTGGTGGTCAGCGCGATGGGCGCCAATGCCCACTCGCCGTTTTTCTACAATCGGGTGAAGGGGGAAATGGAGGCGGCGTTGATTGAACAGGCCTGGCCGCGGCTGACCATCGCCCGGCCGTCGATGCTGTCAGGCGAGCGGGAAAAAAAACGGGCCAATGAGACTTTCCTCGAACCGCTGTTCCGGCTGCTGCCAGGAAACTGGAAAGCGATTCCGGCCCGTGACGTGGCGATTGCCCTGCTGGCGGAGGCGCTGTCGCCCTCCCAGGAAGGCGTGCAAATTCTGACGTCATCCCAGCTGCGGGAGCGCGCCGCGCAGCAGGCTGAATAGCGTTTTGCAAACGCAAATATCCGGCGTACTATTCACGGCTTCAATTCATATCCACATTTCTTGCTGGGGAATGCTATGACTGGTCAGTCTTCATCTCAGGCGGCGTCACCGTTTCAATGGTGGAAACCCGCGCTTTTCTTTCTCGTCGTGATTGTCGGCCTGTGGTTCGTCAAATGGCAGCCCTATTACGGGAAAGCCTTCACCGCCGCGGAAACCCACAGTATCGGTAAATCCATTCTCGCCCAGGCCGACGCCAATCCGCTGAAAGCCGCGTGGGACTATGCGATGGTTTACTTCCTCGCCGTCTGGAAAGCGGCAGTGCTCGGCGTGCTGCTCGGGTCGCTGATTCAGGTGCTCATCCCGCGCGATTGGCTGCTGCGCACCCTGGGACAATCGCGTTTTCAGGGCACGCTGCTGGGGGCGATTTTTTCACTGCCTGGCATGATGTGCACCTGCTGCGCCGCGCCGGTCGCGGCCGGCATGCGTAAACAGCAGGTGTCGATGGGCGGGGCGCTGGCGTTCTGGATGGGTAACCCGCTGCTCAACCCGGCGACGCTGGTGTTTATGGGCTTTGTCCTGGGCTGGCAGTTTGCGCTGGTTCGCCTGGTCGCTGGCCTGGCGACGGTGCTGATTGTTGCGACCCTGGTGCAGAAATGGGTGAAAGAGGCGGCGACGCAGCCGGTAGCGGTGCCTGCTGCACCGTCTGAAGCGGCCAGAGACAGCTTCTTTAGCCGCTGGCTGCGGGCGCTGTGGACCCTGTTCTGGAACACGATCCCGGTTTATATCCTCGCGGTACTGGTGCTGGGAGCGGCGCGGGTCTGGCTGTTCCCGCACGCCGATGGCGCGGTGGATAACACGTTGTTCTGGGTCATCGCGATGGCGATCGCCGGCTGCCTGTTTGTGATCCCTACCGCGGCGGAAATTCCGATTGTGCAGACGATGATGCTGGCTGGCATGGGGACAGCGCCCGCGCTGGCGCTGCTCATCACTCTGCCGGCGGTGAGCGTGCCGTCGCTGATTATGCTGCGCAAAGCCTTCCCGGCCAAAGCGCTGTGGCTGACGGGCGGACTGGTGGCGCTGTGCGGGGCGATTGTCGGTGCGCTGGCGCTGGTGTAGTTTGCCGTAAACGTATGGATAGCGGATTGGCTGCCGGGCGGCGGCTACGCCTTACCCGGCACACAACGGACAGGGGACGGTAGCCCGGCTAAGCGCAGCGCCGGCCGGGAGACTGCAGGTTTATTTGATGTAGGTAAAGGCGGTAGTCACCCGGGACACGCCGCTCACCCGGCTGGCAATATCCGCGGCAGCCCGGCCTTCGCGCTCGGTCACCAGCCCCATCAGGAAGACTTCGCTGTTTTCCGTGGTCACCTTCACGTTCGAGGATTTGACCTGATCGGTGCTCAGCAGCTGCGAACGCACCTTGGTGGTAATCCAGGTATCAGACGAGGCGGTCCCTAAACCAATCGGCTGGCCCTGGCGCACTTCATTAAACACTTCCGTGGTCCCTTCCACGCCCATGGCGATTTGCTTGGCGCGGGCGGAGAGGTCCGGCGTCGGCGACTGGCCGGTCAGCAGGACTTTGCCCTGATAAGCCGTGACGTTGATGCGGGCCTGTTTCTTAATCTGTTCATCTTTCGACAAGGCGCTATTGACGCGCAGTTCCAGGGTGCTGTCATCGACCTGGGTTCCCACCGTACGCGGGTCCGTTGCGGCTTTAGTGCCGACAGCTGCCGTTCCGACTACCGCGGCGGCAACGCAGCCCTGCAGCAATAGTGCAGAAAGCAGGATGGCGAGGGGCGAGAGAGCCTTCATGTGTTCTCCTTAATCGTCCTGGTGTGGAAAAAGGGTGTTATCTATCAAATCGCACAGACAGTTGACGGTTAGCATATGCATCTCCTGAATACGCGCGCTGCGATGCGAGGGGATGCGGATTTCGACATCCTGCTGACCTAAGAGGCCAGCCAGCTCACCGCCGTCATAGCCGGTTAACGCGACGATAGTCATGTCGCGAGTCACGGCGGCTTCCACCGCTTTGACGATATCCCGGCTGTTACCGCGCGTAGAGATCGCCAGCAGCACATCGCCGGCGTGTCCCAGAGCGCGCACCTGCTTGGCGTAGATCTCGTCATGCAGGCGATCGTTGGCGATGGCGGTTAAGACCACATTATCGGTATTAAGTGCAATGGCGGGTAAACCAGGGCGTTCCGTTTCAAAACGATTAATCATGCTGGCAGCAAAATGCTGTGCGTTGGCGGCGGAGGTGCCATTACCACAACAGAGGATTTTGTTGCCGTTGAGCAGGGACTGCACGAGCGTCATCGCCGCCCGGGAGATGGCGTCCGGGAGTGCTTCCGCTGCGGCAATTTGGGTTTGAATGCTTTCGGTAAAGCAGGCTTTGATTCTGTCGAGCACGGGATCCCTTACTTCTGGTATTACGCTATTCGCCAAAGGCGTTTTTTAGCCATTGGATGTCGTTTCCGGTGAAGGCTACCACATCGAAACGGCAATCCACAGTCTCAAAGCTCCCATTCTGTCGGCAGAGCCACAAACGGGCGGCTTTAAGCAGTCGTTGTTGTTTTTGCGGGGTGACGCTGGCCGCCGCGTCACCGTACCGGGCGCTACGGCGGTAGCGCACCTCGACAAAAACGGTGACGGCGCCGTCGCGCATGATGAGGTCAATTTCGCCGCCACGCTCGCGGGCATTGGCGGCGATAAAACGCAGGCCCTGGCCTTCCAGCCAGCGGCGAGCCTGGTTTTCCCAGGCATCGCCAGTCTGTTTGCTTAGCTGGCCGGAACGATTTTTCCCTGCTGGTACTTGAGCCATGACAGTTTCCTGTTAATCACGCAGTCCTGGGTGGCCGTCAGATCGCCGGTATTGCCGTTCAGCTCGAAGCCCGGCGTTTGGCGCATTTGCGTGAAGTGGTTCGCCAGTGACCAGGCGTCAGCCCCCATGGCATACAGGCGCGCCAGCGAGTAGTCATTACGTACAGCGGACAGCGCCTGCTGCATCAGCGCCGGGTTGCTGCCGGCCAGCATCGGGATCTCACTATACTGCAGCCCTTCCATCTCCAGACGGAAATCCGGCCCTGCGGTGCCCTGGGCGCTGCGCGAGCTGGCGTACAGGGTGACATTGTTTTGACTGCCGTTGCGCATGGCGATCATGGGTTTGATATAGGCAATCTGTTCCGGGGTGGCGAGGATATAGGCGGCGTCCACGCTGCCGCCGCTGCTCACCGGCATCTCATCCGCACTGCCGAGGGAACTGTTCTGGGCCGAAGGCAGGGTGGAGACCGGGGTGCCGGTCAGCGCAATGCCCCCTCCGCCGTTGACGCTGGCGCGCAGCTCGGCCGTGGATCCAAAACGCTGCTGCAGGACGCTGGCGCCGCCCAGCTTCAGCCATTCGTCGGCAAACGCGCTAACCACGCGATCGCCCAGCGCACCGCGCGGAACCAGCAGCAGTGGCGTCTGTTTGCCCTGTTGGTGGATATGTCGGGCCGCGTCACGCGCTTCGTCTTCCGGGGAAAGCGCGAAATAGCAGAGGTTAGCGCGGCTTTCGACTTTCTCCGGCTGGTTGAGGGCCAGTACATTGAGCGGCGTGTTGCTCTTAATCACATCATCTACGTTCTCTTTCAGCAGCGGCCCGACGACTAAAGTGGCGCCATCCTGCTGAGCCTGGGCAAGCAACTGACTGATGGGCTGGCTGGTGGTGTCGTAAATTTTCAGTTCCGCAGAGGGGTTGGCGGCGCTGGCGACTGCGGGCTGAGGCTGTGCGGTCGGGGCGGTGACCGGCTGAGTGACCGGGGAAGCGGTGGTCTGCGGCGTGGCGGACGCTGCCGGCGCCTGGGCTGTAGGTTCCGCGGCAGGCGCTGCCTGGTCTTGTGCCGGGGCTTGCACCGGTTCAGCGCGGCTTCCGGTGGCGGTTAGATCGCTGACTTCTGCCTGCGACGGACTCACTACATCATCATTACCGGAGACATTCGCCGCCTGGGCAACCTGCGCGGGAACGGCGCTACCCGTCACCGACGGCGCACCATTTTTGGCGGCTTCAAAGCCCTGCTGGATAGTGCGGCCGAAGATCGACGCCTGACCGTTCAGCGGCAGAAAAAGCGCAATCTTGTTGGTGGACGCGGGCTTATAGTTTTGCATGTTCACCAGCGCCGTCGGCAGCATTTTGGCGCCCGGATTTTGCGGATAGCGCGTCTGCCAGTCTTTAACGCCTGCTTTCAGCAGCGTCGGATCGTTGCGGTTGTCAAACCACATCCGCTGCAGATCCAGCCAGCCCTGGAGGGTATTTTCATCGGCGTTGATCACCAGCGCATTGGCCTGGTCCTGGGGCATCGAGGTGAGCGCTTGCCACGTCGCATCAATATTTTTCTGTCGCTGTTTCGCATCGCTCAGCAGCGGCTGCTGGGCGATTAAGGCGCGCAGCAGGGTCAGCGATGGTTTGCCCTGGCTGGCATCGATTTGCGCCTGCCAGTAGCGCGCCTGCTGGGGTTGATCCAGGCTTGTCGGGTCGAGCTTTGCCAGCAGAGTACGAGCGCCCTGATAGTCGTTTTGCGCCAGCTTCACTTCCACCGCCAGCAGCGACTGTTCACGGGCCTGGGTGCTGTTCAGGTTCGACGGCAGCTGGTTGTACAGGTCGATGGCCTGCTGCTTCTTCCCTTCCTGCAGCAGTGCACGAATGGCGAGTAATTGCCAGTTGGTCTTGCTATCATTCGTGCTTTGCTGCATCTGCTGTAGGTAGAAACTGGAGTTGGCCTGCGATGTACCCTGCATAAACGCCGTGCTTTGATCCTGCGTGTGGGTGCCGCAGCCAGCAAAAAGAAGCGTCGCCAGCAATACGGGCAGACAGCGCGCGGGCTTAGAACGAAGAAATGTTGACGGTACCATAAGTGTCCAGTGATATTTTTTTGGCTCAATGCTCAATATTAAATCGGCAATACGGACGAGACAATGAAACAACACGAATCAGCGGATAATTCTCAGGGGCAGCTCTATATTGTGCCCACTCCGATAGGGAATCTGTCTGATATCACGCAGCGCGCACTGGAAGTGTTGCAAGCTGTTGATTTAATTGCTGCGGAAGATACCCGCCACACCGGTTTGCTGCTGCAACATTTTGCGATTAACGCCCGCTTATTTGCGCTTCACGACCATAACGAGCAGCAAAAGGCGGAAACACTTCTCGCTAAACTGAAAGAAGGGCAAAACATCGCGCTGGTCTCCGATGCCGGCACGCCGCTGATTAACGACCCTGGCTATCATCTGGTGCGCACCTGCCGCGAAGCGAATATTCGCGTGGTGCCGCTGCCGGGTCCCTGTGCGGCCATCGCCGCCCTGAGCGCCGCCGGTCTGCCTTCCGACCGTTTCTGCTATGAAGGCTTCCTGCCGGCGAAATCGAAAGGCCGCCGCGATACCCTGAAGGCGCTGGAAGAAGAACCGCGCACTCTCATCTTCTATGAGTCAACGCACCGTCTGGTGGAGAGTCTGGAAGATATCTGCGCGGTACTGGGAGAATCCCGCTACGTGGTGCTGGCCCGCGAGCTGACCAAAACCTGGGAGTCTATCCACGGCGCGCCGATTGGCGAGCTGGTGGCGTGGGTGAAGGAAGACGAAAACCGCCGCAAAGGCGAGATGGTGTTGATTGTCGAAGGCTTTAAGGCCCAGGAAGAGGCGCTGCCGGCAGCCGCGCTGCGTACCCTGGCGCTGCTGCAAGCGGAGCTGCCGCTGAAGAAAGCCGCCGCGCTGGCCGCGGAGATCCACGGCGTGAAGAAAAATGCGTTGTATAAGTACGCCCTGGAGCAGCAGGGGGAGTAAGCGATGAGCCGTTACCAACCGCCGTTTAGCATCACACCCACGGTCCTCAACCTTGTCGTTGAGATTGGGGAATTGCTTGGGCATTGGTCGGCGAAACGTGGACAAACATCGCCGTTGCTGCGTAAAGAAAACCGCATTCGTACTATTCAGGCGTCACTCGCGATTGAACATAATAGCCTGAGCATGGAACAGGTAACGGCGCTGCTGGAAGGCAAACGGGTTCTCGCGCCGGCTAAGGATATTCAGGAAGTGAGAAATGCCATTCGTGCTTATGAATTAATGCCCGGATGGCATGCGGCAAATATTAGGGATCTTCTGACGGCGCATAAAACGCTGATGACAGGGCTGGTTGATCGTCCTGGCGCTTTACGTGGCGGAAACGTCGGCATTTATCGCGGTACGCAGGTGGTACATATGGCTCCACCTGCTGCTCAAGTCCCAAGATTGATCGCTGATTTACTCAGCTGGCTGGAACACACCGAGCTTCATCCTTTGATTGCCAGTTCAGTTTTCCACTATGAGTTTGAGTTCATTCACCCTTTCGCTGATGGCAATGGTCGGATGGGGCGTTTATGGCAGACGTTGATTCTAAGCCAGTGGCGTCAGGAATTGGCCTGGCTGCCCGTTGAAACGCTGATCCACCATCAGCAAGAACGTTATTACGACATTTTAGGTGTTTGTGACAAAACCAGTGATTGCACGCTATTCGTGACCTGGATGTTGCAAAATATCCTGGCGGCGCTGAAAGAAGGTCTGGAGACTTCATTCGTCGTGTCGGAAGAAATGTCGGAAGAAATGTCGGAAGAAATCGACGTTAAAGTAGTTCTACCGGAAAACGCAATTTTGCGTTTGCTAACCGGAAACCCGGAATTGACGGCGAGAGCGCTGGCGGAGATCTTGGGGATATCAGCACGTACGGTTGAGCGCCATCTGCAAGGGCTACAGGCGAAAGGGAGATTGATTCGCATAGGCGCTAAAAAAGGTGGAAGCTGGCTGGTTAAGTAGAACCAGCCGCCATGGTGTTCCACTCAGCGTGCAATCACACTATCTTCAGTTCCACCTTCTTGCTGCTTAACGCTGCGCGGTCATTTTCACTGATACCGTCATCGGTGATTACGCAGTCTATCTTTTCCATCGGCAGTACCTGGTTAAAGCCCCGGCGATTGAATTTGCTGGCGTCGAGCACGGCGATCACCTGATGCGCGGCGGCGGCCATCACGCTGCTGATGGAGTAACCTTCGTTAAAGGTGGTGATACCGTTGGTGGCGTCGATACCGTCGGCGCCGACAAACATCAAATCGGCGCAGATTCCCTGCAGAGAACGTTCGGCAATCGTCCCGTGCATGGAGTGCGTTTTATGCCGCACGGTGCCGCCGCAAACCACCAGGGTGATATCTTTATTTTCCGCCAGGGTAAACGCGGCGGGCAGGCTGTTGGTGATGACGGTGATATTGGTCATCCGCACCAGTGCCTCGGCAATCAGCAGGGTGGTGCTGCCGCTATCGAGGATCACCGTCATACCTTCACGGATCATGGCTACCGCGGCCTGGGCGATGCGCTTTTTGGGATCGCTGGCAAGCTGATAGCGGTCTTCCAGCACCACTTCCTGATTCTCTGCGTCGGTCAGGTCGCTGCCCGCGCGGGCGGCGCCGCCGTGAAAGCGGGTTAACAGCCCTTTTTCTTCCAGTAAGCGAAGATCGGCACGGATCGTTACCTCAGAGATGCCAAAGAGATTCGAAAGGTCTAGAACCAATACGCTGCCCTGCGTATTCACCATATCGACAATTTTGTTCCTTCGTTCAAATGAGTTCATCTTGATTTGCCTGATAATTAACTCATCTCAGTGTAATCGAAGGATAACGAAAGTTGAACGATAATTTTCGAAAGGTTACATGAGCCAGCCCTCAGGGCTGGCTCATGCAGTCAGGAGAGTTTGAGCAGGATTTTACCCTGCATCGGTGCGCCGTTTAGCGCCTGAACTTCACGCGCAAAGCTCTCCGCGTCACCGCGGTGGGCTATTAGCGGTGCCAGCTGCAGGCGTTTTTCTGTCAGCAGGCGGGTGGCCGTTTGCCACTCTTCTCCTGGCCACGGACCAGAGTAATTCATCCAGCTACCGACAATATTCAACTCTTTACGCAGGATCTGCCCGAAGGTGGCGGCCGGGAGGGTTAAATCGTGATGAAGCGTGCCGACCAGCGCCAACTGCGCCCGCGGACCGGCGGCCTCAATCGCCAGCGTGACGGTCTGCGGCGTGCCGGCGGTCTCAAGGACTAACTGGTCGAACTGAATGGCTTCCAGCGCCTGCTGAATCGCCTGGCCGCTCATTTCGCGGCTGTTGAACACTCGGGTTGCGCCAAGGGCTTTGGCCAGCTCCAGTTTCTGAGGATTGATATCGATCGCCGTGACGCTGTTGGCGCCCAGTTCGCGGGCGCACTGTAATGCCAGCAGGCCAATGGTGCCCGCACCGATAATAATCACGTTTTTACCTTCGCAACCCTGCGCCAGGTGGAAGGCGTGGAGGCCAACGGTTATCGGCTCGATAAACGCGCCGTCATCAATCGGCATCTGATCCGGCAGGCGGAACAGGTTGGCGCGCTTCACCACCACATATTCGGCGTTGCCACCTTCGCTGCGTGAGCCGACAAACTGATATTGTTTACATAAAGAGAAATACTCGCGCTGGCACTGCGGACACTGAAAGCAGGGCAGCAGTGGCACGCAGGCGACGGCATCGCCGGGCTGCAGATCAGTTACCGCCGCGCCGTAGGTTTCCACATAGCCGCTGAATTCGTGCCCCAGCGTAATAGGGTAGTAATGCGCGCCTTTGGCGAAAATGCGCGGGATGTCGGAGCCGCATAATCCGGAACTGACCACTTTGACCAGGACATCGTTTTCCGTTTGCAGCGTAGGGATAGGGCGTTCTTCAACGCAGACGTTCCCCTCAGCATGGATTACCACTGATTTCATAACATTCTCCAGCTATAAGATTCAGGGGAGCGACCGCTCCCCTTTTAGATCAAGACATGCCTGTACTTTGTTGTGGGGCAGCGCTTTTTTCTGCTTTTTCCACCGCGATGAAGCGACGGGCACGACGCCAGGTCAGCAGAACGCCAGTCAGATAGATAATGCCGATGACCGCGAAGCCCACCACGTTCTGCCAGGTAAAGAGCTGGATCAGCAGCCAGGTAATCGGTGAACCGCCCTGGTCCATTGAGGCCACCATACCGCCGGCTTTCAGGGCCCCGGCGTTTGCCGCCAGCTGGGTGTGCAGGCCTATGGTCTGGGTGGCGATCCATAGGGTGATACCCATAATGATGACCCCGGAAATCAATGTGCGGAACAGGTTCCCTTGATGTACCGCGACTGCCATCGCCACGAAGAAGCCGATGGTGGCCAGGTCGCCAAACGGCAGGACCTGGTTGCCAGGAACCACGACGGCGATAAGAATGGTCAGCGGGATGAAGATCAGGCTGGCGGAGACCACCGAGGTATGACCGAGCAGCAGCGCCGGGTCGAGACCAATCAGAAATTCCTGGCCGCCGAATTTGGCCTGCAGACGTTTACGCGCCTGTTTGGCTATCGGTGTGAGGCCATCCATAATCGGTTTGATCACCCGTGGCATCAGCAGCATCACCGCTGCGGTTTTCACCGCAAGCTGGAGAATGCTCTTCAGGTCGTAACCCGCCAGCGCGCCAATCACAAGGCCCATGACGAAGCCAACGGTAACCGGTTCACCGAAGGGACCGAAGCGTTTCTGGATATCATCGGCGCTAAAGTGAATACGGTTAAGACCGGGGATCTTGTCGATGATGGTATCGACAAGCACGGCAACCGGCCCTAAATACGCCGAACTGCCGTGCGGGATCGCAATACCCTCGAGGCCAAAGAAATCGCGGGTATCTTTGGCAAACCAGTCGCCCAGCTTATACACAAAGGCGGCATGCACTACCACGCCGAGAATACCTATCCAGTACGATCCGGTAGCGATATGCAGCATCGCGCCGGTAAAGGTCATATGCCAGATGTTCCAGATATCGACATTCACTACGCGGGTCATACGGGTAACCAGCATCACGATATTAACCACGATGGCCACCGGGATCGCCACCAGGGCGATTTGCGACGCCCAGGTCATCGGTGATGAACCCGGCCAACCGATATCGATCACGTGAAGATTAATCTGGAAATGCTCCGCCATCGCCTTTGCCGCCGGGCCGATGGAGTCGAGCATCAGGCCAATGACCAGGCCGATACCGACGAAACCGATCCCGATATGCAGACCAGATTTGAAACAATCCCCGAGCTTCATCCCCAGTAACTTGGAGAAAATAATGATCACGATCGGCAGCATCACCGTCGGACCGAGATCGAGGATATAACGCATGATTTCGCTAAACATGGCGTTTACTCCGCGAGGATGCCGAGGATTTTCTGTTGTAAGGCTTCAATGCCGACGCCCGAAACGAATGGCATGCCGTGTACCACCGGAATGTCGCCAAAGGTCCGCTCCACGCGCGCGGTGGTGCAGATCAGGTCCGCCCCGTCCATGTAGGTTTCGATTTCATTGACCCGGCACTGCACCAAATCCAGTTCAATATTGTGGTCTGCACAAAGCTCTTTAATCTCTTCAGCCGCCATCGTGGAGGTGGCGACGGCACCGCCGCAGGCGACGATAACTTTACGTTTCATAGGGTACCCCTTTTATTATCAGTATCTTATGAAGCCACGGCGTTAAGCTCAGGCTCAAGGATAAATTGCTGGAACCGCACCGGCAGCTGATCGTCGGAAGCGGCGAGCAGTGCCTCCAGCGTGTGCGGATTTTGTAGCTCACTAAATAACCGGCGCAGTAGCTTCAGCTGTGCCGCCGGGTTTTCAACAATCAGCGCGATGATGAGCGAAACGTCGATTTCGCCGTCGTCATCAGCGCGCTGAAAAGGAACCGGCGCATCCGGACGAATCAGGTAAATGGCCGGCGATTTGGCGTGGACGGCTTCACAGTGCGGGATAGCGACAGCATGCTGCTCCAGGGCGATGCCGGTGGGAAAAGTCGCTTCGCGTTCGAGCAGGGCGGCGGGATAGCTGTCGTGTACGACGCCTCGCGCCAGCATCTCTGCGCCAATGTGTTCCAGCGCCTGCTGGCTGGAACTGAAATGAATGCCGGTACGAACAAACAGTTGACTCATATATCCTCTTAACTTCAGGCGATTTCAGAAGAACAGCCGTAGCGGTAGGCACGCAGAACATCCTGGATTTTGTCGAGGATCAGCGCGTGCGGCTCGGCGTTCAGTGCATTCAGCGACAGTCGTTCAAACTGCACCGGCATATACTGGCTGATAAGCCCCAGCGGCAGCTTAGCGTCGGTCAGATTAGCGATAAGTTTCTCAACGCTCTGGCGAATACGCGGATGCGGCCAGTAATAACGGATACGGTCGGAAAGGCTGAAGTGGATATCGACCATCGCCTGGCTCCAGGTGGGGCGATAGTATTTTTTCCAGTAGCCGGGTTCGTTAAGCATCACTTCGTCGATCACCTCCATCACGCGACTGCGAGACTCCGGGGCGATCAGCTCATTTTCCATTTGGGCGAGGGCAAAGATGGCTTCACGCAGGGCAAAGGTGAGCGCCGGGCCGACTTTCAGGATGGCGAAGTGGTCGCGAACCAGCGCGCGATAAGCCTGGCGGGTTTGGTAGTCGGTGGAGTGCGCTTCGTAGACCATCGGGGTACTTTCGATCCAGGCGGAAAGCGCTTTCGCTTCCTGCGGCTGGTAATGAATGATTTGCGTATGGTCGAACTCCACCCCAGGCTGCACGACGATAGCGATAACTCGCTCCAGCGCAGCCTCGAGTCCCAGCTTACGGAAAGCAGCCTCATGGGTTTCGAGTGTCGCCGCGGCATCCTGCGCCCGGGTGACATGTACGCTGCCGATGGTGCAGGCCTCGCCGCCGGGCACCGGAACTTCGGTCCCGATGACGTAGGTTAGGTGGCGCTTTTGCTCAGCGCTGGCGGTCTCTTCGGCAGCCTGACACAGGCGAGCGGCGCGCTCAGCAACCACACCAGGATCCAAAGGCACCGGATCGTCAGCACAGGACATTGACGCATCGAGATGGATTTTGCTAAAGCCGGCCGCGACGTAGGCCTTGATGAGGTCGACAGATTTTTCCATCGCTACGGCGGCCGGTTCGTCTTGCCAACAGTTCGGGCCCAGATGATCGCCGCCAAGAATAATACGTTCAGCCGGGAAACCGACGGTACGGGCGATGTTGTAGACGAAGTCACGGAAATCGGCCGGCTGCATGCCGGTGTAGCCGCCAAACTGATTCACCTGGTTGGATGTCGCTTCGATCAGCACCTTGTTGTTAGTCGACAGATCGAAACGTAACGCCGCTTCGATAACCAGCGGATGCGCTGAACAAACTGAACAGATGCCGATGTGTTCGCCGGACTTATGGCGAGAGATAATGTCTTTCATTTACAACCTCCGTTTTCTTTCGAATATATTCGTTATGTTTTGTTTTGGTCGCAAATGGCTTTGTTTTGAATTGTGATCTGCATCGATAAATAGTCGTGTAACGCAGTGAAAGGTATCGTCTTTCAAGACAAAAACGCCCTGGCCAGAAAGACAGGGCGTTTTTAATTTGTTGAAAATTAACTAAATAGTCGGGAAAGCCAGCTACGTTTCGTTTTGACGGCTTCCTGAGTGGCCTGCTGCGGCTGGGCGGCGATTTCGCCGAGACCGGCGTTAAAAGCGTCGCCAATGGCTTTTAACGCCTGCTGCGCATCGTTGCCGCTGGCCATAAAGTGCAGACGATGACCCTGTTTGGCGCCCAGTGATACGACGCGCATCAGATTTTTGGCATCAACAATGGCGGAGCGCGTATCAAGGTTTTCGACCTGGATTTGCGATCGCCACTGCTTGACGGCTTTCACCAGCACCGCACTGGGGCGGGCATGAAGACCGTGCGGATTGCGCAGGGTAAAGGTGGCCTCTTCGTCAAAGTGCGGCGCGGGTTGTGGTTCTTCGCCTGCTGGCAGAGGGATATCACCAGCGAGAATTTCCAGCACCGCCTGGGGGGTATCGGCGCGCGTAAGCGCGTCAGGCACCCGATCATCGCCCAGGGCATGGGTGAGTTGGCGCAAAATATCGAGATGCTCGTTGTCCTGAGCCGCGATACCGACAATCAGATAGGCGGTTTGCTCCTCACCCCAGTCAACCCCCTGCGGACAAGCCAGCACCTTAACACCCGTTTTGAGCACTGCGTCGCGACTGTGCGGCGTGCCGTGGGGAATAGCGATGCCGTTGCCCAGATAGGTGCTGATTTGCCCCTCGCGCTCGCGCATGCCTTGTAGATAGGCTGCTTGCGTATGTCCGGCCTCAGTCAGGGCTGCAACGACACGTTGTAGCGCCTCGTCTTTCGTTTTGACCTGACGATCGAAACCAATATCGGCAGAAGTCAGTTGCATAGCTTGCTCCTTATTTCATGGCGCCAGCAAGGGCTGTCGCTTTGTCAGTGCGTTTCTGCCATAGCCGCCAGCATCCCAGCATAAGTGCCCCGCAGGCGGAACCGGCGAGAATGCACAGCACCCACATCAACGGTTTACTGACCAGCGGCAGGATTAAGAAGCCGCCGTGCGGTGCCGGAACCTGAATATGCAGGCTGTAGCTGAGTACCGCAGAAATTGATGAGGCGATCATCATCATCGGGATCACCCGCAGCGGATCCTTGGCGGCAAAGGGAATCGCACCTTCGGTAATGTGTGTGCAGCCGAGGATATAGTTGACCATCCCGGCGGCGCGTTCCTCCTCGCTAAAGCCTTTCGGAAAGAACGTGGTCGCCAGAGCGATGACCAGCGGCGGCGTGATGCAGGCGGCAGACACACCGGCCATAAAGAAATAGTTACCTTGCCCCAGCAGCAGCGTACCGGTGACATAGGCCGCTTTGTTGACCGGCCCGCCGAAGTCGAAGGAGCACATTGCGCCGACCACGATCCCCAGCAGGATGGGGTTGGCTTCCTGCAGAGAGCTGAGCCAGTTCATCATGCCATTGTTGATCGCTGCCACTGGCTGGCCGAGCAGGACCATCATCACGCCAATCACCAGGACGCCGATCAGCGGCATAATGAAGATCGACTTCAGCCCTTCGTACTGGCGCGGCAGACCGTCGAGCAGATGACGGATCAGCAGCATAAAATACCCGGCGGCAAATCCGGCGATGATCCCACCGAGGAACCCGGCGCCGGTGGCGTTCGCCAGCAGGCCGCCGACAAAACCGGCGACCATGCCCGGGCGGCCAGATATCGACCAGGCAATGTAGGCGGTAAACACCGGCACCATGATCGAGAACGCCTGCTGACCGACTTTCATCAGGGTGGCGGCAACCACGTTATACTGCGGTGAATTCGGATCGGCGGAGTAGATGCCCCACAGGAAAGAAACGGCGATTAAGATCCCGCCGGCGACAACGAACGGCAGCATGTTGGAAACACCGCTCATCAGATGTTTGTAAATCTGTCGGCCGAACGATTCTCGCTCATATTTCTCGGCGAGATCCGTCGTCGCGGAGTGTCCCTGGCGACGCTGCGCCTGACCGTTAACAACTTTATTAATTAATTCCGCCGGATGGTGAATGGCTTCTTTAACCGGCACCTCAATAACCGGTAAGCCATTAAAACGTTCGGCATTAACATCTTTATCGGCAGCGATAATCACACCATAAATATCCGTCAGGTCTTCCGGCGTAATGGCATTTTCTACGCCGGAAGCGCCATTGGTTTCGACTTTTATTTCAACGTTTAATTTTTTCGCTGCGGTTTTTAAGGCCTCTTCAGCCATAAATGTATGAGCAATACCTGTAGGGCAGCCGGTAACGGCAATAATTTTTTTCATAATCGGACCTTTATAATTGGACGATCTGAAGTTGTTGTAATAATTCTTGCGTACGGTTTAATTTGCCAAGCCCGGCGGAGGCGGCAACATCGGCGCCGGTGGCGCTGGCCAGCGCCAGCGCCTGAGGAATATCGCCTGCGTTAAGCCATCGGCTGAGGAACGCGCCCAGCGCGGCATCGCCGGCGCAGGCCGAGCTGACCAGTTCGATTTTCGGTGCCGAGCAGAACCACAGTTGCTCGCCGTTCGAAAAATAGAGCCCTTGTGCGCCAAGGGTCAGCAGAACATTGCGAGCCCCAAGCTGGTGGAGCGTTTGCATTGCTTCGCGTACCCGCTGGGGGCTGCTGACATCCAGACCAAAGATCTCGTTCAGCTCGTCGTCATTGGGTTTAATCAATAGCGGATGCCACTCCAAAAGCTGGCGCAGCACCGGGTGGCTGATATCTAAGATGACTTCACACCCTTTTTGCTGACACAGCACCAGAATCTCGCTATAGAACCGGCTTTCTATTCCCGGTGGCAGACTGCCGCTGATAACTAAATAATCACCAGGCGTGACGCACTGTAAATGATGAAGAATTTGTTCTTTCCCTTCATCGTTAATCCGCGCGCCGGGATTTACCAGTTTATATTCATCTCTGCCGTCGTTAATAAAGATATTAATACGGGTGGGTTCAGCGACCCATGCCGGCGTGACGTTAATATGTTGTTTGCGTAGTTCCTCAACGATATAGCGGCCGGTAAAACCGCCGAATATGCCCATAACATGGGTTGGCTGCTGGTAATGATGTAATACCAGCGAGACGTTAACCCCTTTACCATTCGGGCAATATTCCGTCTGCCGGGTGCGGTTGACTGCCGCCGGCTGGAGCGGATCGCAAAAGATATTCATATCAATCGCGGTGTTCAGTGTCAGGGTGTGGATCACGACAAGGCTCCTTCGATCCGCTGATTACAGTTGTCCTTCGCAGCCACAGACGTGAATGACTTTGCGAACGACCTCTTTCATTGCCGCTTTCGCCGGTTTCATATAGTGACGAGGATCGTTGGCGCCCGGATTTTCCAGGAAGTAGGCTTTCAGTGCATCCGAGAAGGCGATTTTAAGTTCGGTGGCGACGTTGACTTTGCATACGCCCAGAGAAATGGCGTGGCGAATATCACTATCCGGCAGGCCGGAAGCGCCGTGCAGAACCAGTGGAACATCAACGCAGTCGCGAATAGCCGCCAGGCGCTCAAAATCAAGCTTCGGTTCGGCGGTGTAAAGGCCGTGAGCGGTACCGATGGCGACGGCCAGCGAATCAATACCGGTACGAGCGACAAATTCACGGGCCTGTTCTGGGTTGGTATAGAGCGCATCTTTAGCATCGACCACCAGATCGTCTTCGACTCCGCCCAGACGGCCCAGCTCGGCTTCTACGCTGGCATCATAGCGGTGGCTCAACTCCACCACGCTTTTTACCAGTGCCACATTTTCCTCGAACGGTGAGTGAGAGCCATCGATCATGACCGAGCGGATCCCTGCCTGGACTTTGCGCGTGATATCAGCCAGATCCTCGTGATGATCGAGGTGCAGGGCGAGCGGGAGATCCCACTTTTTCGCCAGATCGCGGGCGATCGCCACCACGTTGCCGGTGCCGGCATAGCTGTAGGTACCGGGCGTGCCGGCAAGGATCAAGGGGGAGCGTAATTCAGCCGCCGTTTCAACGACGACCTGCATGGTTTCGAGGTTATGGATATTGAAAGCCGGCACGGCATAACCCTGTCGTTGAGCTTTTAACAGCATGTTTTTACTGGAAATGATGTACATTTTAGCCCTCTTTTTCAATTTGTAAGTTATTCACATTAAATAACCTTCAATTTGAAAGTAATGTAACGATCGTCTCGACTTTTAGGTGTGATCCACCGCACACAATGATGAATTGATTTTTAAAATGAAAGTTAATAGTATTTTTAATGTTTCTTTTTTAAAGTTTTAGCAGGGAAGGGGTGTCATTATAACTATTTGATTAATATGCATTAATTTGTTTAGGGCAAGATGGGGGTTCAGCCGCGGTTTGACATTACGATAGGGAAATTTAAAAATGAAAGTTATTCCAGGAGAAAATAATAAGGCATAAACCGTGGCAAAACCGTCAACCAGCCTGCTGAAAAGGCGCTTGGACATCGCAGAGATCGTTCGTAAGAACGGCGAGATCAAAGTCGACGATCTGGCCGAAATGCTGGCTGTTTCCGGAGTGACAATCCGTAACGATCTCAACTACCTCGAGCAGCAGGGCTACTTGAAACGCTCCTTCGGCGGGGCGATTTATACCGCCCAGGCTGGCGCGCCGGTTGCGGTGATGCGGGAAGCACCAGCCGTCAGGGATAAAGCGCTGGAGACGGAAATGGCTCGCCAGGTGGCGGCGCAGATAGAAGATGGCGAAACGCTATTTTTAGGCCAAGGTTCCATTTTGCGTAAAGTGATCCCCTTTCTGGCCAACAGAGAAGAACTTTGCCTGCTGTTAAACGATCTGGGCCATGTCGCGCTGGCGCAGGAGTTTTTAAATGGGGAAACCGTTCTGCTTGGTGGGGTGCTGTCCGGGCAGGGGCGGATTGTGGAGGGCGATCTGGCGCTGAAAGCGTTAGGTCATTACCGGCCATCACATGCGCTGATTGCGGTGGATCATATTGCCGAAGACGGTACGCTGAGCGTGCGTAACGAGGCCACAGCACATCTACTGAATGAGGCTGTGGCGCAGAGCGAAAGAGTTATCGCGATTGTTGCGTCCAGACCGGTCTACGGTGAGAAACGTTATGCTGTCGGTGAATTGCAACAGATCAGCAGCGTGGTGACCCCGCAGGTCGTCGCGGCAGAGTACCATGCCTGCTTCCTCGCTGCGGGTTTGACCAACAGCTATACCAACAATGAATGCCTGACATGGCTCAACACGGCTTTGCATAAGACAAACCAGGAGCGGTGATGAACGTAACCATTTGCACCATCGGCGAACTGCTGGTGGAGTTTCTCGCCAAGGAAGAGAATCAGGGTTTTTCCCGCCCCGGTGAATTTTGGGGGCCCTATCCCAGCGGGGCGCCGGCAATCTTTGCCGATCAGGTGGCAAAGCTGGGTTTTGGCTCTGTGTTGTTTAGCTGCGTGGGCAACGACGCATTTGGCGAGATGAATATTGCGCGTCTGGAGAAAGATGGCGTTAACGTCAACGGTATCGCCATGCTGCAGAAAGCGACCACCGGTAGCGCCTTCGTCAGCTATCGTAGCCAGGCGCAGCGCGATTTTATTTTTAATATGCCTAACAGCGCCTGCGGTTTGCTGACTGCCGACCACATTGATGAGGCGCTGCTAAATCAGTGTCAGCATTTTCATATTATGGGATCGTCGCTGTTCTCGTTCCGTATTATCGATGCGATGCGTAAAGCGATTGAAAACATTAAAGGCCGCAACGGTACGGTGTCGTTCGACCCAAACATTCGCAAAGAGATGCTGAACATTCCCGAGATGTCGCAGGCGTTTGAATACATTCTCGATTACACCGATATTTTCCTGCCGAGCGACGGTGAGCTGGATTATTTTGGCCTCAATCCGGAGCGCAATGAGCAGATCCTGGTTGATAAGCTATTGAAACGCGGCGTGAAGCATGTGGTGATTAAACGTGGGCCGCGTGGCGCCAGCTACTTTAGCGCCAACGAGACACACCATGTCGCCGGCTTCAACGTGCCGGTGGTGGATCCGACTGGTGCCGGGGATTGCTTTGGCGCCACCTTTGTCAGCCTGTTCCTCAATGGCGCCACGCCGCAGGAGGCGCTGAGATGGGCAAACGCCAGCGGCTCGTTGGCGATTAGCCAACGCGGCCCCATGGAAGGCACCTCGACGCAGGCGCAGATCCGCGCTTTCCTTGCCGCACAGCATCCGTAACCAACAAGCCCGGATAAATCCGGGCTAAAAGTAGTTAAATTCTCACGCTCTCGATCAGGTCACCGGCGCCGGGTTAAACACCGCCAGCTGGTTGTGCAGGCCCCATTGATCGGAGAAGGTTTTCTTGCGTCCGCTGGCGACGTCGAGAATAAATTCGAACAGCTTCCGCCCGACATCCTCAATCGTCTCTTCGCCAGTGGCGATGGTCCCGGCGTTAATGTCCATTAAGTCATACCAGCGGTTGGCCAGCTCGGTACGGGTCGCCATTTTTATTACGGGTACCGCCATCAGGCCATACGGCGTGCCGCGACCGGTGGTGAACACCTGCACGGTAATGCCAGAGGCGACCTGCTGGGTGCCGCAGACAAAATCGCTGGCGGGGGTAGCGGCATAAATCAGGCCGCGTTTGGTCGGGCGCTGGCCTGGAGAGAGCACCTCGACGATGGCGCTTTTACCTGATTTAGCAATAGAACCCAGCGCTTTTTCCACCACGTTAGCCAGGCCGCCTTTTTTGTTGCCGGGGGAGGGGTTGGCGCTGCGGTCGGTTTTGCCCATGTCGAGATAGTTATCGTACCAGGCCATCTCTTCCAGCAGGCGTTTGCCGACCTCTTCGTTAATCGCCCGCGGGGTTAACAGATGGATGGCGTCGCGGACTTCGGTCACTTCCGAGAACATCACCGTCGCGCCGCAGCGCACCAGCAGGTCGGATGCATAACCCACCGCCGGGTTGGCGGTCACACCGGAGAAGGCGTCGCTGCCGCCGCACTGCATGCCGACCACCAGCTCTGAAGCCGGACAGGTTTCCCGCTGGCGCTGGTTCAGTTTCACCAGGTGGCGCTCGGCGACCTGCAGAATGTCATCGACCATCGATTTAAAACCAACATGCTTTTCATCCTGCAGGCTGACGATGCTGGCGCTGTCCACCGGGATACTTTTGACGTCTTCCGTGCCCTGCAGCAGGCGTTCCGGCTGCAGCTTTTCACAGCCGAGGCCAATGACCATCACCTCGCCGCCGAAATTCGGGTTGAGGGCGATATTGTGGATAGTGCGAATTGGCACTACCGCCGCCGGTGCATTAATCGCCACGCCGCAACCGTAGAGGTGGTTCAGGCCTACCACGCCGTCGACGTTGGGGTATTTCGGCAGCAGGTCGCGTTCAATGATTTTCACCACATAATCAACCACGCCCGCAACACAGTGCACGCTGGTGGTGATGCCCAGCAGGTTCTTGGTGCCCACGCTGCCATCGGCATTGCGGTACCCTTCAAAGGTATAGCCTTCCAGAGGCGGTAGGGGTTCAGGCACTTTGGTCGCCAGCGGCAGGGTGTTCAACGGCGGGGCGGTGGGCAGTTCCACCAGCGATTCGTCAATCCAGCTTCCCTGTGGGATGTCGCGCACGGCGAAGCCAATCACTTCTCCGTAGCGGATGATTTCACCGCGGGCAGGGATATCCACCAGGGCTACTTTATGACCCTGTGGGATGTGTTCGACGAGCGTCAGGCCGTCCGGGAAACGTGTTCCGGCGGTCAATCCCCGATCGTTGACAATAATCGCCACGTTATCTGTCGGGTCAACTTTAATATAAAACGCGGTTGGCGATTGTTGTCGAATTGCAATGTCAGCCATTGTCCAGTCATCTCCAAACAGGTGCTAAAAAAAGAATGAAATGGTCATTCTGGTGCTGTAGAAAAGAATAATGAAATAAAGAATGTCAGGAGTAATGGCTTTAAAATGTGATCTGTATCACCCCTCTTTGCGACGACGCTCACGCACCGACAGGCAATCATGAGAACTGTGGATTAGCGCCCATGACTTGTGGCATTTGCCTAACTAAAGCGTCAGATAAGACATTTATATTGTGATTATGCATGGTGTCTGGCGATGGCAGGCTGATTATACTGTGTCATGTTTTTGAGGTAGCCGATAGGCAATAAGAGAGCGTTGATATCGTCTATTTAACAAATAAAGAACCCGATTAAAAAAATAATAAAAGGTGTTCTGTGTTTGATGAATATCTTCATGATCCTGGATGGGATGAGATACAAGGAATACCAACTCGCTATTTTATTCTGCTGATTATATTTATGGTTCGCGAGATTAAACGCCTGGAATTGCAGAAGTAAGCAACGATTAACGCAAGGTAAACATCATGGATAACGCAATTTTCCCGAACAAATTTAAGGCCGCGCTGGCGGCTCATCAGGTGCAGATTGGCTGCTGGTGCGCGCTGGCTAACCCGATCAGCACTGAGGTGCTGGGTCTGGCCGGTTTCGACTGGCTGGTGCTGGATGCGGAACACGCGCCGAACGACGTGACCACGCTTATCCCACAGCTGATGGCGCTGAAGGGCAGCTCCAGCGCGCAGGTAGTCCGTGTGCCGACCAATGAGCCGATCATCATCAAGCGCATGCTGGACATCGGCTTCTATAACTTCCTGGTGCCGTTTGTCGAGACGGCTGAACAGGCGGCGCAGGCGGTGTCTTCGACCCGTTATCCGCCGGAAGGGATCCGCGGGGTCTCCGTTTCCCACCGCGGCAATATGTTTGGCACCGTGGCGGACTACTTCGCCCAGTCCAACAAGAACATTTCCATTCTGGTGCAGATTGAGAGCCAGACCGGGGTGGACAACGTCGAGGCGATTGCCGCGACCGACGGCGTCGACGGCCTGTTCGTCGGCCCGAGCGACCTGGCCGCGGCCTTAGGTCATCTGGGCAATGCCGCCCATCCTGAGGTACAGCGCGCCATCCAGCATATCTTCGCCAGCGCGAAGAAACACGGTAAGCCAAGTGGCATTCTGGCGCCGGTTGAAGCCGATGCGCGCCGCTATCTGGAATGGGGCGCGACCTTCGTCGCCGTCGGCAGCGATCTGGGCGTCTTCCGCTCAGCAACGCAGAAACTTGCTGATGCGTTTAAAAAATAATCACCAGGATGAAGAGAGAGAGAACATTATGACAATCAAAGTGGGTTTTATCGGTCTTGGCATTATGGGTAAACCGATGAGCAAAAATTTGCTGAAAGCAGGTTATTCGCTGGTGGTGTCCGACCGTAACCCGGAAGCGATTGCCGACGTGATCGCCGCGGGTGCTGAGACTGCGACGACGCCGAAGGCGATTGCCGAACAGTGCGACGTCATTATCACCATGCTGCCAAACTCTCCGCATGTGAAAGAGGTGGCGCTGGGTGAAAACGGCATTATCGAAGGGGCAAAGCCGGGCACCGTGGTGATTGATATGAGCTCTATCGCGCCGCTGGCGAGCCGGGAAATCAGCGAAGCGCTGAAAGCCAAGGGTATTGATATGCTGGATGCGCCGGTGAGCGGCGGCGAACCAAAAGCCATCGACGGCACCCTGTCGGTGATGGTCGGCGGCGATAAGGCGATCTTTGATAAATACTACGATCTGATGAAAGCGATGGCGGGCTCCGTGGTGCATACCGGCGACATCGGCGCGGGCAACGTCACCAAACTGGCTAACCAGGTGATTGTCGCCCTGAACATCGCGGCGATGTCTGAAGCGCTGACTCTGGCGACCAAAGCTGGCGTCAATCCGGATCTGGTATATCAGGCGATCCGTGGCGGCCTGGCGGGCAGTACCGTGCTTGATGCCAAAGCGCCGATGGTGATGGATCGTAACTTCAAGCCGGGATTCCGTATCGACCTGCATATTAAAGATCTGGCGAACGCCCTGGATACGTCCCATGGCGTGGGCGCTCAGCTACCGCTGACGGCGGCGGTAATGGAGATGATGCAGGCGCTGCGTGCGGACGGTCTGGGCACCGCGGACCATAGCGCGCTGGCGTGCTATTACGAAAAACTGGCGAAAGTGGAAGTCACTCGCTAACAAGAAGGGCGCACCACGCGCCCTGTTATTCTTGCCTTGCGCGGCACGGTCAGGCTACAAACTTATGAAAATCGTCATTGCCCCAGACTCTTACAAAGAAAGCCTGTCTGCCGCCGAGGTAGCTCAGGCGATAGAAAAAGGATTCCGTGAAATTTTCCCCGACGCGCAGTATGTTTCCATGCCCGTCGCCGACGGCGGCGAGGGAACGGTGGAGGCGATGATTGCCGCGACGCAGGGAACGGAACATTCCACATGGGTGACTGGCCCGCTGGGCGAGAAAGTGGAGGCCTGCTGGGGCATGTCCGGCGATGGCGTCACTGCGTTTATTGAGATGGCGGCGGCCAGCGGCCTGGGACTCGTTCCGCCCGAAAAACGCAACCCTCTCATCACCACTTCACGCGGTACCGGCGAGCTGATATTACAGGCGCTGGAACATGGCGCGAAACGGATCATTATCGGTATCGGCGGCAGCGCGACCAACGACGGTGGGGCGGGCATGATGCAGGCGCTAGGCGCCCGCCTTTGCGACGCCGAGGGACAAGAGATCGGCCATGGCGGCGGTAGCCTGAGCCGTCTGAGCCGGATCGATCTTTCCGCCATCGATCCACGCTTACGTGACAGGATGATCCACGTGGCCTGCGACGTCACTAACCCGCTGGTGGGCGAGCGCGGCGCGTCGCGGATCTTTGGCCCGCAGAAAGGGGCGACCGAGGCGATGATCGTTGAGCTGGATCGTAATCTGGCGCACTTCGCCGACGTCATTAAGGCGTCGCTGCAGGTGGACGTTAAGCCGATCCCCGGGGCGGGGGCGGCCGGCGGCATGGGCGCGGCGCTGATGGCCTTTCTTAATGCGGAACTGCGTAGCGGGATTGAGATCGTTACCGAGGCGCTGAAGCTGGAAGAGCAGATCCATGACTGCTCGCTGGTGGTCACCGGAGAAGGGCGGATCGATAGCCAGTCTATTCACGGTAAGGTGCCGGTGGGGATAGCCCGGGTGGCGAAAAAATACCGTAAGCCGGTGATCGGTATTGCTGGCAGCCTGACCCACGACGTCGGCGTGGTTCATCATCACGGCATCGATGCGGTTTTCAGCGTGTTAACCACAGTTTCGACGCTGGAAGAGGCATTTCGCGGGGCGTTTGATAACATTTACCGCGCGTCGCGCAATATCGCCGCCACCCTGCAGGTTGGGATGACGACAGAAGGATGACAACGGGCGGTAAACCCTCTATACTGCGCGCCGAAGCTGACCAGACAGTCGCCGCTTCGTCGTCGTCCTCCTTCGGGGGGAGACGGGCGGAGGGGAGGAAAGTCCGGGCTCCATAGGGCAAGGTGCCAGGTAACGCCTGGGGGGTGTCACAGCCCACGACCAGTGCAACAGAGAGCAAACCGCCGATGGCCCGCGTAAGCGGGATCAGGTAAGGGTGAAAGGGTGCGGTAAGAGCGCACCGCGCGGCTGGTAACAGTCCGCGGCACGGTAAACTCCACCCGGAGCAAGGCCAAATAGGGGTTCATAAGGTACGGCCCGTACTGAACCCGGGTAGGCTGCTTGAGCCAGTGAGCGATTGCTGGCCTAGATGAATGACTGTCCACGACAGAACCCGGCTTATCGGTCAGTTTCACCTTTTTATGTCAAAACCCCGCTCCGGCGGGGTTTTTGCTATTCGAATACCGGAAGCAGGATGAATGACTGTCCACGACGCTATACCAAAAGAACGCGGCTTATCGGTCAGTTTCACCTTTTACGCTAAAACCCTGCTCCGGCGGGGTTTTGACTATTCGGATAGCGGGAACAGGATGAATGACTGTCCACGACGCTATACCAAAAGAACGCGGCTTATTGGTCAGTTACCGTTATTTAACCACCTTAGGATTCTGTAGCGTCGGGATCGTGGAATCTTGCACCTGATGAACCTGACCGACGATCGTGGCGATGCTGCCGTTGCTTAACGCCTCAACGTCTGCGCTGTTATGTGAGCCAAAATTGAAGGTCAGACGTTTATCCGTTTTATTCTGTTCATCTCGCATGGTCACGGTAAAATAGTAGCTGCCGGCGATACCGCTCATTCGGCGAATGTCGACAATCACGCCGCGCACCTTGACCCATTTGCCCAGATAATCGCTGCTGGCCTTCGCCGGGTTGAGGGTAAACGGCTGCAGGAACTGGGCGACTGAATACGTCTGCATCGAAGCGACGGCGTCATCTCCCGGTTGAAATAATTTGTCTCCCGCGGAATAAAAGGCTTTAGAAGCCAGGCCGCAGCCGCTTAACAGCGAGATGACAAAAAACAGCGGTAATACGCGAGTGCGTAATAACATAACTATCTCCTTATATATTTTAAAAATGATATCCCTGCTTTTATGTATGACATCTTTCTCGCTAATTAAATAAAGTAACCGTGGCTACTGTCAATTAATTTCCGTGATAAGCGCTAAAGTCATTTTATATAAACGTGGTATTTTTCATATGAATTCATTTGGTGAGAACATTTGAATTTCTTATGTATTGAATGGTTTGTGATCAGGTGCACGCTGTGAATAATCTTTAGGTATTATTTTTTACATTTATTCACTACCAACTGTAAAATAATAAACCGCTATTTCAGACACTTTCACTTCAGGATAAAACAATGAAATTAATGACCCGTATTGCGTTTGCAGCCCTTCTGACTACCGGTTTCTCTCTGTCTACGCAAGCCGCGGACGTGCAGGCGGCGCCAGCGCCGGCGCAGGACCCTATTGTCCAGCACTTAAAACTCACCAGCGATCAGGTTGCGAAAATTAAAAGCCTGCATCAGCAACTGGAAAATAATGTTCAACAGATTTCGCAGCAAGACATTAAAGATGGCGCCCTGATTAACGTGATTGATTCCGGAAAATGGGATGAAAAGGCAGTCAAGGATCAGCTGGCTGCCTTCAGTAAGATCGATCAGCAGGTGCGTTATTACCGCGTGAAGTATTATTTCGATGTGAATCAGGTCCTGACGCCGGAGCAGCGTACCCAGGTGAAAAAAGATCTTGCCGACGCGCTGAGCGAATAATGTCATCGGCCCCTTTCGGGGCCGATATTATCTTCAGGCTATAAACGAAAATCGAATCATTGATATTGCCTTTTCAGGCGAGACTTTCTTCATCCCGCAGACGAATCTCCGCTTCGACAACAATGGCTTCCAGTTCGCTCAGCATCTCATCATAACCAAAGCTGACGACGCCGGCGGTTTCCGGCTGCGTCGGGGCTGATGGCGTCGGGGACGCCTTTTTTCTGTTTTTCTTTTTACTCACTGACAGACTCCATCCCTTCCGTTGTTACACCGGTAAATCTATCAGCAAAGCGCGCAGCGGCGTATCGGCGACGAGGGTAATGTTAGCTTCGTCACGAATAAATGCGCCGTCACCACAGGTGAGAGCCTGTTTTTGTTGTTCCTGCGCGACGGCATGGACGGTGCCGTGGATTGACTGCAGGTAAGCGCGTGGGCCATGCAGCTGCACGCTAATCTGCTCTCCTTTCTCCAGTGCGATATGGTAGACCCAGGCCTGCTGGCGAAGCTGGAGACTGCCGTTCTCTCCCTCCGGCGAGGCCAGCAGCTGCAGCGGTGCGCTCACCACTTCGGTTTTCTGCTGTAGCGGGTTTTCCCGCTGCGGGCAAGCGTCGAGCCACAGCTGCATTCGCGTTAACGACTGCTCTTTGCTCAGATTATGCTCGCTATAGCTCACGCCAGGCTGGGTGGCGATAAGCAGCGCTTCACCGGCTTTGGCCTGCACGTGGTTGCCGTCGCTGTCGCGATACTCCGCTTCGCCTTCCAGAATCAGGTTCAGGATATCGACTTTTGGGTACGTCCTGGCCTGGAAGGAAGCGCTGGGCGCCAGCACTTCCTGGTTGAGGACGCGCAAGGACGCGAAGCCCAGTAATTTCGGGTCGAAGTAGTGGCCAAAGGAGAAGGTGTAGCGGGCCTGCAGCCAGCCGAAGTCTGCTTGTCCGCATTGTTTGGCTGTTCGGGTAGTAATCATGTTCTTGACCTCTCTTTACACTAAATCAATGGTAAAGGTATGGACGCTGTATTGTTAGCCAGATATTCTGCCCGGTATGTTCAAATTTCCTGAATGAGAAAGCGATGGCCAAAGAGAGAGCATTAACGCTGGAAGCGTTGCGTGTGATGGATGCGATCGACCGCCGTGGGAGCTTTGCTGCCGCGGCTGATGAGCTGGGACGCGTGCCTTCCGCCCTGAGCTATACCATGCAAAAACTGGAAGAGGAGCTGGACGTGGTGCTGTTTGACCGCTCAGGTCATCGCACGAAGTTCACCAACGTTGGACGGATGCTCCTGGAACGCGGGCGCGTGCTGCTCGAAGCGGCGGATAAACTCACCACCGATGCGGAAGCGTTGTCGCGCGGTTGGGAAACCCACCTGACAATCGTCACCGAAGCGCTGGTTCCGACCGTGGATCTGTTTCCGCTGATTGAAAAACTGGCGACCAAATCCAACACGCAGTTGTCGATTATCACCGAAGTGCTGGCCGGCGCCTGGGAGCGGCTGGAGCAGGGGCGGGCGGATATTGTTGTCGCGCCGGATATGCATTTTCGTTCCTCCTCGGAGATTAACTCGCGCAAACTCTATTCGGTGCTCAGTGTGTACGTCGCGGCGCCGGATCACCCGATCCACCAGGAGCCGGAACCGCTCTCGGAAGTGACCCGCGTGAAATACCGCGGCGTCGCAGTAGCGGATACCGCACGCGAGCGGCCCGTCCTTACCGTTCAGCTGCTGGATAAACAGCCGCGCTTAACGGTGAGTACCATTGAAGATAAGCGCCAGGCACTGCTGGCCGGGCTAGGCGTGGCGACCATGCCCTATCCGCTGGTGGAGAAGGATATTGCCGAAGGGCGTCTGCGGGTCGTCAGCCCGGAATACACCAATGAAATTGACATAATCATGGCCTGGCGGCGGGACAGTATGGGCGAGGCGAAGTCCTGGTGTCTGCGCGAAATCCCTAAGCTGTTTGCGGGGCGCTAGTCGAGAAGACGCTCCTCCCGCTAGCGGGAGGAGCGGGAAGATTAATAGGAGAAGGGTTTCGGATCGGGTCCGAAGCGATTGTTGCCTTCGGTGCCGCGCTGGCAGTTAAAGATCAGGATCACCAGCCAGCCGATGACCGGGATCAACAGCAGCAGCAGCCACCAGGCTGAGCGGTCGGTGTCATGCAGACGCCGAAACTGCACCGCCCACCACGGTAAAAAGACCAGTACGCCATAGATGGTCGTCAGAATGCCTTCGCCGCCCGCCCGCTGCCAGCCCAGCATTTTATCGATGATGCTCAATACGCCGGTCAGGATGAGGTTGACCAGAATAAACATCCAGTACTCTTTGCGCCGCGCACGGCCGCCAAATCCTATATAGTTTTTTAATGCCTTGAGATACCAGTCCATTTCTACGCCTCAATTAACCGTCAATCACTTGTTTTTTAAGCGATCGCAATAAGAATAGACGTGAATGAATGGTGGGTAAATATCTGTTTTCTGAATTATTGGGCGCCATCACTGGCGCCCGAAAGATCAACGGAAGCGCTGATCGCGGCCGTGGGGTTCGTTGAGATCCTGTTGCGGTCCAATGGAGATAATGCCGGTTGGATTAATGGTTTTATGGCTGCGGTAATAGTGGTGGCGGATATGCGGAATACTCACCGTCTCCGCGATGCCGGGCATCTGGTAGATATCGCGCAGAAAACCGTACAGGTTGAGGTAATCGCTAATGCGCCGTTTGTCGCATTTAAAATGCGTCACATATACCGGGTCGAACCGTACCAGCGTGGTCCACAGGCGAATATCGGCTTCCGTCAGCTGATTTCCCGTCAGGTAACGATGCTGACCGAGGATCTGCTCCAGCCGCTCCAGTGAAGTAAAGACCGCCTCGACCGCTTCGTCGTAAGCCTGCTGGCTGGTGGCAAAGCCGGCCTTATACACGCCGTTGTTGACGTTGTCGTAGATCCAGCCGTTCAGTTCATCGATTTTTTCCCGCAGCGCCGGCGGATAGTAATCCCCGGCTCTGGCGCCCAGACCATCGAAGGCGGTATTAAACATGCGGATGATTTCTGCCGACTCATTGCTGACGATGGTCTGCTGTTTTTTGTCCCACAATACCGGGACCGTGACGCGACCGGTATAGTGCGGGTCAGCCTGCAGATAGAGCTGATAGAGGAACTGATGATGATAGAGCTGGTCGCCGGTAGCACCAGGGAAATCATCGGCGAAGGTCCAGCCGTTTTCCAGCATCAGCGGATTGACCACGGAGACGGATATAAAGGGTTCCAGTCCTTTCAGCTTGCGCAGAATTAACGTGCGGTGCGCCCACGGGCAGGCTAAAGAAACATACAGATGATAACGGTCTTTTTCCGCGGCAAAGCCACCTTCGCCCGCAGCCCCCGGCGCGCCATCGGCCGTGAGCCAGTTACGGAAGGCCGAAACGGAACGCTTAAATCGTCCTCCGGTGGATTTGGTGTCATACCAGGTATCTTGCCAGATGCCGTCGACTAATTGTCCCATTACTTCCTCCTGCAGATAGCAAAAACGAGGAGATATCCCCTCGCTTTTTTTAGATTTTTACTCAGTATAGTGCGCTTACCACTTTTTATTCAGTACGCGGTCGATGCTGAATGCGCCCGGTCCGGTAATGGCCAGCAGCAGATAACCGCCAGCAATGGTCAGGTTTTTCATGAACATCAGCGAGTTCACGCCTTCCGCAAAGTTGCTGTGGAACAGGAACGCGGTCAGCAGCGTAAAGCCTGCGGTGAACAACGCGGTGGTACGGGTCAGGAAACCGAACAGAATCGCCAGACCGCCGCCGAATTCAAGGAGAATGGTCAGCGGCAGCAGTGCTCCCGGCACGCCCATGGCTTCCATATACTGCTGGGTTCCGGCGTAACCAGTGATTTTGCCCCATCCTGCAGTGATAAACAGAATCGGCATCAGAATACGCGCTACCAGTACACCAACATCTTCTAATTTTTTCATTTCTTACTCCAGAAAACCCAAAGGGCGGCAGTTTTGTTTTTTAGCGCAATCCCGCGTGGTTACACGGTGTTGCTGTCGATGGAGAGGATAGTAACGAGGCGGAGAGGGAATTGTTAGCAAGGAAAACTGTAGATCTTCTTCAAAGTTTCTGAGCAATAACTGCGGTGAGGAGAAATTTTCTGGCGACGAGGGGAACTACCCGTCCCGATATCGGGTGGCTGAGCGGAATGAATTGAGATCTGAGGGGGGCTAACCGCGGGTTGCGGCGAAGGCCCCGGCTGCCGCGAACGGCGTATTGTATCGGACGGGGAAATGGCAGAGCGGGGCGCCCGGATAAGCGCCCGCGCTCCGGGCTGCTAATGTGTTGACGACTGGCGCAGGATCCCGCGGACCATCCGCCAGGTGCTCCACAGTCCGAGACCGCGTTTGGTCCAGCGCATCAAAAAGTGCGGGTGTCGTATGGACCAGACGGCCATCAAACCGCTGCCAACCATCAGCCACGAACGTAAACTCAGCAGCGTATGCCAGCCGCGATCGAGGGGCGCTGTCGCCTCCAGCCAGTGGCGACGACAGGCGCTAAGCTCCAGTCGTTGCTGGTGGATCTGGCGCAGCAGCAGCGCCTTTTGCCGTTCACGCTCCTGTCGGCCATTCACGGTTTATCGTCCTCCAGAAGGGCACGGTCGTTCTCCAGCTCTTTACGCGTCAGGCGCAGCAGCGTGGAGCGGCGCGCCTTACGTAGGGTAAGGATACCCACGATCGCGGCGGCGAGGAGCAGAACGACGGTGGTGGCGATCATGACGTGCAGGCGGTACTGGGCGTCAACGGCCCAGATAACCAGCACCAGCAGACTCATGAGGCCAAACGCGGCAAACAGCAGCGTCAGTCCGGTCATGATCAGCAGCTGGAAGAGGTTGGCTTTCTCCTCCTCCAGCTCCACGACGACCAGGCGCAGCCGTGTTTCCACCATTTCGACCAGCAGCGTGACGATACGCTGGCCAATGGAGAACACGCGCTGGCCTGGCCCCTGCGTGTGTTGAGTATTCGCCATAATCAGCGACGCGACAACAGGACACCCAGCACCAGCCCGACGGCGGCACCAATCCCGACTCCTGTCCACGGATTTTCGCGAACATAATCATCCGCCCGCGCGGCGGTCTCGCGCGTTTGACGCAAAATCGCATCGCTGGTTTCACCCAGGCGGGCACGACTCTCTTTTAGCGCGCTCTCTGCTTTACTACGCAGTTTACCAATCTCTTCTTTCGACTTGTCCGCCGAGGAATTCAGAACTTCCTCCAGGGTATCCGCCAGCGTTTTCAGTTCTGCACGAAGGTCGTCAGTTACATTCTCTTTAGCCATGTCGTTCTCCTGTAGCGTGGTCCGTGTTGCGAAAGTTAACTGTTATTAGTAGTCCCGAGACTCCAGCGTTTTTAACTCCTGTTGCGCTTCATTGAGTTTATGCTGGCGTTTGTTGATTTTGTCCGCATCGCCTTTCTTCCGGGCTTCCTGCAGATCGCGATGACGTTCAGCGATCTCTTCCCGCTGTTTGGCAATTTTTTGCTGATGATCGGCTTTGAGTTTACTGTCGCTGCAGTTTTCCCGTACCTGACGTAGCGCGGTATTTAGCCCATCAATGCGACTTTGATTATGATGCTTTTCGGCATAGCTGATCTCTCGTTGAATATCCTGCTCTTTTTCCTGGCAGGGAGAGGCTGCTATGGCGCTGGCGCTAAGTGAAGTCAGGGCCAGAAGCAGAGCGATGCGGTGTTTCATGGATAGTACCTTCCATTGTCTGAGGGTATACCCGGAGGATATACCCGTTCCCGATGGTGAACGGGAATGCGTTGATTCCCGCAGGTTTAAGCATAGTAACAAATGCAGGAAACCACCAGACTGCGTAAAAAACGCAGTAAGGCGGTAGTTTACCCGAGCCGGTGAGGCGCGTCGCGCAGACGGGATAACCAGGCGGTGGCCGAGTTATCGTCCTCCAGCAGGGCAATAATATAACCATGTGGCAGAGCGCGACCGAGAACCTCTTTCGCCGCCGCGCCCTGGGCGGTGGAGTCGAACTTAATCAGCAGGCCATCTTTTTGCGGCGTAATGCTCTTAAAGCGGATACCGTTGGCGTCGAGATGATGCCAGACGGAGAAGCCGTCCGGCATGCTGACGCCCTGGCCAACCGGACGGATCGCCAGCGTGGCCTCCTGCTGCTGCACTGCCAGCCAGAGCCAGAACAGCGCGCAGAGCACAAGAGAGCCACCCAGCAGCCAGCTCAGCTGGCGCAGGGAGGGGCGTTTAATGACCATCATTAGCCCCGGCTTCTGTATTTTTTCTTCCACAGCACCACCAGCGAGCCGATCAGTCCGAAGACCAGCAGCGCGACCGGAAGGAGCATCAGGCAGGACATCAGCTGATCTTCATACTTGAGGAATACCGGGGTTTTGCCCAGCAGATAGCCCAGCGAGGTCAGGATGAGCACCCACAGCAGGCCGCTCATCCAGTTAAAGAACTGAAAGCGAGCGTTATTGAGGCCTGAAAGGCCGGCAATCGTCGGCAACAGCGTACGCACGAAGGCGATAAAGCGGCCGATCAGCAGCGCGGAGAGCCCATGCTTATGAAACAGGTGATGCGCGCGTTGATGATAGTGAGAGGGCAGATGCGACAGCCAGTTTTGCACGATCCGCGTATTGCCCAGCCAGCGCCCCTGAATGTAGCTCAGCCAGCAGCCGAGGCTGGCGGCGGCGGTAAGCAGCAGCAAGGTTTCCGGAAAGCCCATCGCCCCTTTGGCGATCAGCACGCCCACGAGCACAAGCAGACTATCCCCCGGTAAAAACGCGGCAGGCAGTAACCCGTTCTCAAGGAACAAAATCATAAACAAGACAAAATACAGCATGCCAATCATGGAGGGATTCGCGAGCGTTTCGTAATCCTGAGCCCACAAGGCATTCAATAACTGGGTTAAAAGTTCCATTCACGATTCCTGGTACATCGGTTAACGGCACGTCTGAGCGCGTGGCATGTTGGGCGACAAGATTTTTATGAGATTTTGGTCGCTGCTTAGGCGCTCTGAACGCTTCCCTGTATAAGACTGAAGTAAGTAAACACTTACCCCCAGAACGGCAAAATGCATCTAATTGTAACAAATCAGCTGACTTTACGTCAGAGAAATTGCAAGGTGTTGCTCGTTGATTTTGCTGATTGCGGCGGTGGGAGGCGAGAGGATTTACACAGGCTGACACTATATATGTTTTACTTACTCCAGCCGGCCTGGGGGGCAGGCGCGCAGGGGCCGCGCGCCGTCAGGATAAGCGCTTATTTCGCGCTGTTGGCCGCCGTATCGAGATGAACTACCGGATTATCGGCAAATAAGTAGCGATCGGCATTAAATTCAAAGTCATCGCTGGTTTCGTTAAACAGCATTTGCTTGGTATTTTCCAGATGCTGCCACATCGCCAGCTTGGCGGCGTTGGGATCTTTACGCAGCAGGGCTTTCAGGATCTGATCGTGATCGTCGCACCAGTTATCGACCGTGCGCAGGTCGATATGCTCATGCAGCTTTTTCCAGTACGGGTTATGCACGCGCTGGGTCCACATTTTTTCCACGATCGCCGCCAGCGCACTGTTCTGCGTGGCCAGCGCCACCTGGACGTGGAACTGGAGATCCCACTCGGAGTCGCGGAAACACTTCTCGTTGCGCGCTTTCTCCTGAATCTCCATCAGCTTCATGATGTCCTGTTTGGTCACCTGAGTCGCCGCGAATTCAGCAATATTGCTTTCAATTAGCTGCCGCGCCTGCAGGAGTTCAAAAGGGCCATAGTTGGCGAATTCAAGGCTTTCATCGGCCACCTGCTGGTACTTGGGATGGTTGGAGATGACATGAATACCCGACCCTTTGCGGACTTCGACATACCCTTCCACTTCCAGCATGATAATGGCTTCACGAACCACGGTGCGGCTGACGTTTTTTTCATCGGCGATAAAGCGCTCGGCGGGCAGCTTATCCCCTACAAGGTAGACACCTTGTTCGATGCGCGTCTTCAGCTCAGCGGCAAGCTGCTGATACAGACGGCGTGGTTCAATGATTTCCATATTCGCTCCCGCAAGATGGCGACAATATTCGATTTGTTATACCACTTTTACACGCTTTCCACCACTGGCAGGCATGAAAAAGCCGCCTGAGAAGGCGGCTCGATAAGCGGTCATATCAGCACATGATCTAACTCTGCGTGGCGGGTTTGCGGCTGCTAAGCGGCGTCGAGTCATCGTCAGCCGGTTTGTTTTTCAGCACCGTCCAGATAACCAGCGCGCCCAGCAGGTCAAAGACGGCCAGTACCGCAAACAGCGGGCTGAAGCCGATGGTGTCTGCCAGCGCGCCGACAACCAGGGCGAACATGGTGCTCGCCAGCCAGGCGGCCATCCCGGTCAGACCGTTGGCGGTAGCGACTTCGTTACGGCCAAAGACGTCGGAAGAGAGGGTGATCAGCGCCCCGGACAGCGCCTGGTGAGCGAACCCGCCGATGCACAGCAGGGCAATCGCCACGTACGGGCTGGTGAACAGGCCGATCATCCCCGGGCCAATCATCAGCAGGGCGCCCATGGTGACCACCATTTTACGCGACACGATCAGGTTGACGCCAAACCAGCGCTGGAACAGCGGCGGCAGGTAACCGCCCACGATGCAGCCGAGGTCGGCGAACAGCATCGGCATCCAGGCGAACATCGCGATCTCTTTCAGGTTAAAGCCGTAAACCTTAAACATGAACAGCGGGATCCAGGCGTTAAAGGTCCCCCAGGCCGGCTCGGCGAGGAAGCGCGGCAGGGCGATACCCCAGAACTGACGGTTGCGCAGGATCTGCCACGGCGACATTTTCTTCGCGTTATTGGTCTGATGCTGAGACTCCTGACCGCCAATGATGTAGTCGCGTTCTTCGTCAGATAATTTTTTCTGGTCGCGCGGGTGTTTGTAGAAGATAAGCCAGGCGATGGCCCAGGCGAAGCTCAATACCCCGGAGATGATGAACGCCATCTGCCAGCTGTGCATGACAATCGCCCACACCACCAACGGCGGCGCGATCATGGCGCCAATAGAGGAACCGACGTTGAAGTAGCCCACCGCGATAGAGCGCTCTTTTGCCGGGAACCATTCAGAACTGGCTTTCAGCCCGGCAGGGATCATCGCGGCTTCCGCTGCGCCGACTGCGCCGCGAGCCAGCGCCAGGCCGCCCCAGCTGCCTGCCAGCGCGGTTGAGCCGCAGAATATCGCCCAGGCGATAGCAAAGAAGGCATAGCCGATTTTGGTCCCGAGAATATCGAGGACGTAACCCGCGACAGGCTGCATGACGGTGTAGGCAGCGGAATAGGCTGCAATGATATAGGAGTACTGTTGAGTCGAGATGTGTAACTCTTCCATCAGCGTCGGCGCGGCCGCCGCCACGGTGTTACGGGTCAGGTAGCCCAGCACGGTGCCTAGCGTCACCAGCGCAATCATGTACCAACGTAACCCTTTAATTTTACGCATGTAAACCTCATCGTCTGTTATCTTTCCGCATCAGGTGCGGCCTTTCCTGACGGCAATACGCGGTCGGGAAAGCGAAACGGAGGGTTCAGGAGGGGGGATCCCCCTCTGGCCCGAACCTTACCATCAGTTGTTATGTTGAAAGTCGGTGTCCATTCCGTATAAGCCGATGTCATAAACACCGGTAATGCATTCCGTCGGTTTATATGTTGCGACGGCAGAAAGATAACTTGTCATACAACTTTAAAAGTTGAGTGCTGTCACAAAAGTGGGAAAGTTAGTGTGGTCTTTAGCCCTTACCGGGAAAGCCAGAGATGGCGCGCCCTGCCGGGGTGTTTTCCAATGAGGCGGTCGTTTTTTTATCGACGTTTATTGATCTAACTCACGAAAAACAGCTCGGTCTGTAGAAATTGGTGTGATAACTTTGTCAGCATTGTAGTCAATCATCTGAAAGGCTCCCGCTACGGAGCGAAGAGGACACGCGAATGACACCGTTTATGACTGAAGATTTTCTACTCGATACCGAATTTGCTCGCCGTTTGTACCACGATTACGCCAAAGATCAGCCGATTTTCGACTACCATTGCCACCTTCCACCGCAGCAGGTTGCCGAAAACTATCGCTTCAAAAATCTGTATGACATCTGGCTGAAAGGCGATCACTACAAATGGCGCGCAATGCGCACTAACGGCGTACCGGAGCGTCTGTGTACCGGTGATGCGTCCGATCGCGAGAAATTTGACGCCTGGGCGGCAACGGTGCCGCACACTATTGGCAACCCGTTATACCACTGGACCCATTTAGAGCTGCGTCGCCCTTTTGGTATTACAGGTAAGCTGTTGTCTCCATCCACCGCCGATGAGATCTGGGACCAGTGCAATGATTTACTGGCTCAGGACGCCTTCTCCGCCCGCGGGATCATGAAGCAGATGAATGTGAAGATGGTCGGTACCACCGACGATCCGATTGATTCTCTCGAGCACCATGCGGTTGTCGCCAAAGATACCTCCTTTGATATCAAAGTGCTGCCGAGCTGGCGCCCGGATAAAGCATTCAACATTGAACAGGCGACCTTTAATGACTACATGGCGAGGCTGGGTGAGGTGTCCGATACCGATATTCGCCGTTTTGCGGACCTGCAAAGCGCTCTGACCAAACGTCTGGACCACTTTGCCGCACACGGCTGCAAGGTCTCCGACCACGCGCTGGACGTGGTGCTGTTTGCGGAAGCGACCGACGCCGAGCTGGACGCCATTCTGGCGCGCCGTCTGGCTGGCGAGCCCCTCAGCGAACACGAAGTGGCGCAGTTCAAAACCGCGGTGCTGGTGTTCCTCGGCGCAGAATATGCCCGTCGCGGTTGGGTACAGCAGTACCATATCGGTGCGCTGCGTAACAACAACCTGCGTCAGTTCAAACTGTTAGGCCCGGATGTGGGCTTCGATTCGATCAACGATCGCCCGATGGCGGAAGAGCTGTCTAAGCTGCTGAGCAAGCAGAACGAAGAAAACCTGCTGCCGAAAACCATTCTCTACTGCCTGAACCCGCGCGATAACGAAGTGCTGGGCACCATGATCGGTAACTTCCAGGGTGAAGGCATGCCAGGCAAGATGCAGTTCGGCTCCGGCTGGTGGTTCAACGATCAGAAAGACGGCATGGAGCGGCAGATGACCCAGCTGGCGCAGCTCGGCCTGCTGAGCCGCTTCGTCGGGATGCTGACCGACAGCCGCAGCTTCCTCTCCTACACGCGCCACGAATACTTCCGCCGCATTCTGTGCCAGATGATCGGCCGCTGGGTGGCTGCCGGCGAAGCGCCTGCGGATATCGCGCTGCTGGGCGAGATGGTGAAAAACATTTGCTTTAACAATGCGCGTGACTATTTCGCCATTGAACTGAACTAAGGCCAGAGGTCGGTTGATATGCAATACATTAAAATCCATTCGCAGGATAACGTCGCGGTCGCGCTGGCGGATATCGCTGCCGGTAGTGTGGTGACGATTGATAAGGATTCGGTCACCCTCGGCCAGGATATCGTTCGCGGCCACAAGTTTGCACTGCGCGCTATCGCGAAAGGGGAAAACGTCGTTAAGTACGGGTTGCCGATTGGCCATGCGCTGGCGGATATCGCGCCGGGCGAGCATGTTCATGCGCACAATACGCGCACCAATCTCAGCGACCTTGACGCGTATCGCTATCAACCGGACCGGGTTGCCCAACCGCCACAGCCTGCGGATCGCGAAGTGCAGATTTATCGTCGCGCCAACGGTGACGTCGGCGTGCGCAATGAGCTGTGGATCCTGCCGACCGTCGGCTGCGTCAACGCGATGGCCAGACAAATGCAGAACCGTTTCCTGAAAGAGACGTATGGCGCTGAGGATATCGATGGGGTGCATCTCTTCAGCCACACCTATGGCTGCTCGCAGCTTGGGGATGACCACATCAACACTCGCACCATGCTGCAAAATATGGTTCGTCACCCGAACGCCGGGGCGGTACTGGTGGTTGGCCTTGGCTGTGAAAACAACCAGGTGGATGCCTTTCGCGAAACGCTGGGCGAGTTTGACCCGCAGCGTGTGCACTTTATGGTTTGCCAGCACCAGGACGATGAAGTGGAAGCGGGGGTTGCGCATCTGCATCAGCTGTATGAAGTGATGCGTCAGGATAAACGCCAGCCGGGTAAATTGAGCGAGCTGAAGTTTGGTCTCGAGTGCGGGGGATCGGACGGCCTGTCGGGGATTACCGCTAACCCGATGCTGGGCCGCTTCTCAGACTATGTGATCGCCAACGGCGGCACCACCGTGCTGACCGAAGTGCCGGAGATGTTCGGTGCTGAACAGCTGCTGATGAGTCACTGCCGTGACGAAGCGACCTTCGACAAGCTGGTGACCATGGTCAATGACTTTAAGCAGTACTTTATCGCACACGACCAGCCTATTTACGAAAACCCTTCCCCGGGTAACAAAGCCGGGGGGATCACCACCCTGGAAGATAAGTCGCTGGGCTGTACTCAGAAAGCGGGTTCCAGCCAGGTGGTGGATGTCCTGCGCTACGGCGAGCGCCTGAAGGTTCATGGTCTGAATTTGCTGAGCGCGCCGGGCAACGACGCGGTCGCCACCAGCGCGCTGGCCGGCGCCGGCTGTCATATGGTGTTGTTTAGCACCGGACGCGGCACGCCGTACGGCGGCTTTGTGCCGACGGTGAAGATCGCCACCAACAGCGAACTGGCGGCGAAGAAAAAGCACTGGATCGACTTCGATGCCGGGCAGCTGCTCCATGGCAAAGCGATGCCGCAGCTGCTGGAGGAGTTTGTGGATGCCATTGTGGCTTTCGCTAACGGTAAACCGACCTGTAATGAACAGAATGACTTCCGCGAACTGGCCATCTTTAAAAGCGGTGTTACCCTGTAAAGGTGTATTCACATTGGCGCCCAGGGGCGTAGAACGTGTATCGGCCTGATAGCGTAACGCCATCGGGCTCGTAACAGCGGCGTTTCAGCTAGTGAAGCGCCGTTTGTTTTTTTCAGTCAGGGAGCTTTCATGACCGCGTATTGGCTGGCCCAGGGGGTCGGCGTCATCGCCTTTCTTATCGGCATTACCACCTTTATCAACCGCGATGAACGCCGTTTCAGGCTACAGCTGGCGGTCTATAGCGCTATTATCGGCGTCCATTTTTTCCTGATGGGCGCCGGGTCGGCCGGAATGAGCGCCGGGCTCAATGCGCTACGTACGGTCATTTCCTTACGCACCCGTAGCCTGTGGGTGATGACCGTCTTTATCCTCCTGACGCTGATCCTCGGCCTGGGCAAACTGCAGCATGCCATGGAGCTGCTGCCGATCATTGGCACCGTCGCCAGCACCTGGGCGCTGTTTCGTTGCAAAGGGCTGACCGTCCGCTGCGTGATGTGGTGCTCCACCGCCTGCTGGGTCACGCATAATCTGTGGTTGGGTTCGATTGGTGGGACGCTGATTGAAGGCAGTTTTCTGATCGTCAACGGGCTGAATATCATTCGCTTCCGCCGGATGCAAAAGCGCGGTATCGATCCGTTTAAGGTTGAAAACGCAGTCCAGGAAGAGAGCCCCTCCGCCCGATAGCGGAGGGGAAAGGCATTAGCTGCGCAGGGCGTTTTTCGCCAGCTGGTCATCTTCTGCTATGCAGGCCGCGGCGGTAAACAGGGCGTCGGTTGAGGAGTTGAGCGCCGTTTCGCAGGAATCCTGCAGCACGCCGATAATAAAGCCGACGGCAACCACCTGCATCGCCACATCGTTCGGGATCCCAAACATATTACAGGCCAGCGGGATCAGCAGCAGCGAACCGCCCGCCACGCCGGAGGCGCCGCAGGCGCACAGCGAAGCGACCACGCTCAGCAGCAGCGCCGTCGGCAGATCCACCGGAATATTCAGCGTATGCACCGCCGCCAGCGTCAGCACGGTGATCGTGATCGCCGCGCCCGCCATATTGATGGTCGCCCCCAGTGGAATGGAGACCGAATAGGTATCGCGATCCAGATTCAGCTTTTCACACAGCGCCATATTCACCGGAATATTGGCGGCGGAGCTGCGGGTGAAGAACGCGTAGACGCCGCTTTCGCGCAGGCAGGTCAGCACCAGCGGATAGGGGTTACGGCGGATTTTCCAGAACACCAGCAGTGGGTTAATCACCAGCGCTACCAGCAGCATACAGCCGACCAGCACCAGCAGTAGCTGGGCGTAGCCCCACAGGGTCTCGAAACCGGTGGTCGCCAGGGTGGAAGAGACCAGACCGAAGATCCCCAGCGGTGCAAAACGGATCACCACTTTGACGATGAAGGTCACCGCATGGGAGACATCGTTGATCAGGTTTTTGGTGGTGTCGTTACCGTGACGCAGGGCGAAGCCCAGCCCCACCGCCCACACCAGAATGCCGATATAGTTGGCGTTCAGCAGGGCGTCGATCGGGTTAGATACCATGCTCATCAGCAGGCCGCGCAGCACTTCGACAATCCCCGACGGCGGCGTGATGCTGTCGGCGGCGGTGGTTAAATGCAGAGTCGACGGAAAGACAAAACTAAACAACACCGCGGTCAGCGCCGCGCTGAAGGTGCCCAGCAGATAGAGAAACAGAATGGGGCGAATACTGGTTTTTTGTCCGTGCTGATGGTTAGCGATGGAGGCCATCACCAGCATCAATACCAGCACCGGCGCCACCGCCTTTAACGCGCCGACGAACAGGGTCCCCAGCAGACCGACGGCAATGGCCGTTGGCTTAGAGACCAGCGCCAGCAGCACGCCAAGCACCAGACCGATTAAAATTTGTTTCACCAGGCTGCCTTGCGCCAGGCGTGAGATCCACCCCGATGGGGGAGTGCGTGTGGTCATAATTCATTCCTTCCAGTGATGTAGCAAGCCATCCCAGCCACGTATTATTTGTTACGTTTATGTCAGGATGTAAGTAGATGTTTGCATAGTCGAGTATACGGAAAGAATGGCGGGCGGGAAGCGTAAAATGCTGTGATTTTAATCTGGATCTTGTTTTTTAACTATGTAGTAACATAACTGTGACATGAGCAGAGATTGCCGTCGGCGATGGCCGACGGCGCGTTGTGCAGATTACTCAGGCAGTTTGCGCTGCTTGTCGTGTTGCTTGTTGACCCAGGCGTTAATCAGCAGCGTGACGGCCAGGATGCCTCCTACTACGCCCAGCGAGATGGCGACCGGGATATGGTAGAAGTCGACGATCAGCATCTTCACGCCAATAAACACCAGGATCACCGACAGACCGTATTTGAGCATCGAGAAGCGCTCGGCGACCCCCGCCAGCAGGAAGTACATGGCGCGCAGGCCGAGGATCGCGAACAGGTTTGAGGTCAGGACGATAAACGGATCGGTGGTGACCGCGAAGATCGCCGGGATACTGTCGACGGCGAAAATCACATCGCTCAGTTCCACCAGGATCAGCACCAGCAGCAGCGGCGTGGCGAACAGCACCCCGTTTTTACGGGTGAAGAAGCGCTCGCTCTCGATTTTATCCGTCATTCGCAGATGGCTGCGGATCCAGCGCACCAGTGGTTTATCGCCGATGCCGGAGTCATCTTCTTTCGCCAGCGCCATCTTCACGCCGGTAAACAGCAGGAAGGCGCCGAAGACGTACAGCAGCCAGTCAAACTGGGAAATCAGCCAGCTGCCGGCGAAGATCATGATGGTACGCAGAACAATCGCGCCCAGCACGCCATACACCAGTACCCGGCGCTGCAGAGCAGGCGGTACGGCGAAATAGCTGAACAGCATCAACCAGACGAAGACGTTATCGACCGCCAGCGCTTTCTCAATCAGATAACCGGTGAGGAAGGCTAAGGCCTGCGGGTCAGCGACGGCCCGGCCCTGGGTTTGTACCAGATACCACCAGAAGGCGGCGTTGAACAGCAGAGAAAGCGTGACCCAAAGGATTGACCAGCCCGCGGCCTGCTTCATGGTCATGCTATGCGAACCGCGTCGTCCCTGAAGCAGCAGGTCGATTGCCAACATGATCGCGACGACGACAGCGAATCCACCCCATAGCAACGGCGTGCCGACAGTATTCATTTGATATTCCTTACATAAAAACAAAACGGCTGACGTCGGAAGACGGCAGCCGCTGCGCTTTTATGCATAGACCTCGCCTTCCGGCAAGGTCTCACTTACAACAACCAAAGTACATCGCGATGGGCTTTGGTTATTGCCCGGCGACCGGATGCGGTATTGCACGCATCGTAATGACGATCAACCGGCAAGGAAGTTACTCCCCTTTGCACGTAACAAAATATGTCACAGGGCGGTTTTCGTCAATGGCGGCCGGTCCGGCCTTTACACTCTTTTACGCCAGCGGCTGCGTATCGGCCGGGAAGATCACTCCGGTCTGGCGACGAATTTCGCTCGACAGTTTTGCCGTAATACGGCTCACGGTCAGACCCGGGTGATTGACGTCCTGTGTCTCCACCAGGCGCGCAAAGGTCTCCGCCTCATACAGCATAGTATTAATGTGCTGGGGCTGCGTCAGGTCCTGGGCTTTACCGCCGCGCGGCACAAACGCCAGCTTCTGGCATTCGGAGATTTTTTCGATCACTAATGTGCCGTCTTCGCCCTGGATTTCACTGGGGATCGCGGAATCGCTAACTTTGGAGTGATGCAGCGTCACGTCGAAGTCGCCATAGCTCAGCACCACGGTGCCCTGGGCGTCTACGCCGCTGTCCAGCAGGCTGGCGGTGGCAAGAACGGCCCGCGGTTCGCCCCATAACGCCACAGCGGACGCCAGGCAATAGAAGCCGATATCCATAATCGAACCGTTAGAGAACGCCGGGTTAAAGGTGTTGGGGTTTTCGCCGTCAAGGTAGCGCTGATAGCGCGAGGAGTACTGACAGTAGTTGATGAAGGCTTTGCGCAGTTTGCCCACTTTAGGAAGCGTCTCTTTCAGTAGCAGAAAGTTAGGCAGGCTGGCGGTTTTAAAGGCTTCAAACAGCACAACGTTATTTTCTTTCGCCAGCGCTATCGCCGCCTCGACTTCCTGCAGGTTCGATGCCAGCGGCTTTTCGCAAATGACGTGCTTTTTGTGGCTCAGGAACAGCCGGGTCTGTGGGAAGTGCAGCGAGTTCGGGCTGGCAATATAGACCGCGTCAACGTCAGGGCTCTGTGCCAGTTCATCGAGCGAGGTAAACAGATGCTCGACCGGATAGTCGTTGGCGAAGGCTTGCGCCTGTTCGAGGCTGCGGGAGTAGATGGCGGTAAGTTTATATTTGCCGGTTTCATGGGCGGCATCGACAAACTGCTTGGTGATCCAGTTTGTGCCAACAACTGCGAAACGTATCATAAACGTTGACGAACTCCATTAAAGGGAACCTGTCGTCACTCTATCATGCCATCATGACAAAACCAGTGCGTCACTACGCAGAACGATTTAACGAAAGGTGCGTCAGCCACAGGCGGGTATCGAACTCCAGTTGATGGTACTGTGGCTCCATATGGCAGCACAGTTGATAAAAGGCTTTGTTGTGATCTTTCTCTTTCAAATGCGCCAGTTCATGGACCACGATCATCCGCAGAAAGGCCTCCGGCGCGTCGCGAAACACCGTCGCCACGCGAATTTCCGCTTTGGCTTTCAGCTTACCGCCCTGAACGCGGGAAATCGCGGTATGCAGGCCGAGCGCATTGTTCAGCACGTGGATTTTACTGTCGTACATCACTTTGTTGATCGGCGCCGCTCCGCGCAGAAAGCGGGCCTTCAGATCCTGGGTGTACTGATACAGCGCTTTATCGCTGTTAACGTCATGCCCCTGCGGATAACGCTTTTGCAGCACCTCGCCGAGGCGGTCTTGCTCGATTAAGGTCGTCACCTGCGACAGCAGCGATTCAGGATAGCCATGGAGATAAGGTAATGTGCTCATGTAGCCCGTTTGCGTAATTAAGCGACAACAGCCGGGGATTCTAGCACCCTGTGCGGACAGGATGCCAGAAAGGCATCGTTACTCGATTATCGCGTCTTCATCCGCCCGGTAGCAGAAGAAATCAAACAGCGCCTCTTTGCGATGCAGCATACTATCCACGCAGGCCATGCCGACAAACGCCCCGGTAAACTCGCCGTAGCGGCTGTATTCATCGGAGAAATGCGATGTGTCGTAGACCGCTCCGATGGGGTGATAGTGCTCACCGTCGACAGACCATGAACACTGTACCTCTCGGCCATTAATAGCAATCGCGAGATAGATTTCTCCCTCGGCAAGGCGAATTTTCTGTGGATCGTCGTGACGCTCACCGTTATCCATGTAGATAATAGCCAGTTGCGCCGCGCCAGAGGTTTCATCCCAGGTTTTATGTAAAAACAGATAGTTCATGTTGTCGTAATAGAGCACCAGTCCAGCGCTGTGCTGATAAATCTCCGGGTTAAAATCCATCTTCGTACTGATGTTGGCGTATACCGAGGTCAGCTTTTTCGCCAGCAGACTGACTTTATTGAGCGAGCTCAGCGACTCCTGACCGCGTAGAGCAAGATAGCCTGCTTTACGCGTCAGGCAGGTAAAACGCTGGAAATGGATCCTCGGCGCATAAAACGCGTTATCCACCCTTGGCTCATCAAAATCATCAAGGTCCGCTTTTGGTGGAAACGGGTGCGGCGGCAGACGGGATCCTTCTACCTGATGCTGTGCGAGATGACCCCCAGCGGCCAGGCGCAGCCAGCCATCCTCGCTCCATTCCATCCTTTGGAGCGCCGTTTCGCGACCCAGAGGGCAGCGTAGCTCCTGGCGAAACGGACGACTGCAAAGGTGGGTTAGCCAGACTTCACCCGTTGGGGTCTCGACATAGCTACCGTGCCCGGCCTTTTGCAGGTAGGTTTCCGGATTGAAATAGTGGGGCTTGAGATGGCCTGTATCTTTGCGTTCGTTAAAATTCTCTGGCCAGGATGTGACGATTGGATTGAGCGGATCGCCTTGATAGGGGCCAGCGACCTCGGTGGCGCGGGCCATGGTGACAGAATGCCCGTAACCGGTGCCGCCTTCGGCGACCATCAGGTAGTAATAGTCGCCGCGTCTCGTCAGATGCGGCGCTTCAATGCAGCCGCGGTCGGTACCGCCGTGCCAGATGCGCTGCGGGTAGCCGATGACGCTGTGCGTCTGCGGCGAATATTCTACCAGGCAGATCGCTCCCGGTTTTTCATAGCCTTCGCGAGTTTCCCACTCCAGTGAGACGATCCATTTTCTGCCATCGTGGTCGTGCAAAATTGAGGCATCGAATCCAGCTGAATGGAGATAAACGGGGGCGCTCCACGGGCCAGTGATCTCCTCGGCGGTAATAAGATAATTATCAACGTCAAAATAACGGGAGTTCATTGAATTCATAACGCCATAAATGACATAAAACAGCTTTTCTTCTTCGCACCAGGTCAGGCTTGGGGCCCAAATACCTTTGGCAGAAGGCAGTTTTTTTAAGTCTGGGTTATTATCATCGGTAAGCACATGGGTGAGCAATTGCCAATGTTTAAGATCCCTTGAATGATAAACCGGTAGTCCGGGAAACCATTCAAATGATGATACCGCCACATAATAATCATCGCCGCGGCGGCATATACAGGGGTCAGGATTAAAACCTCTAAAGACAGGATTCTGAATCATCGTATTTATCCTTAATGCTCAAAATATAGCAATAATTTTAAGTGGAGGATGACTCAGGAGATATATAGACTGTTTCTATTTATATAATAAACGTCCACTTATCTGGTGATGCTGCTCACAAAAAACGATTTATTTCTCCGCCCGACTGCCTACGGCATCGGTGCTTCTGATTTTGTGGCGGAAAGATTGCGGAGTATCGTTCATCATCTCTTTAAACTTGAGGCAGAAGTAGGCGCTGTCAGTGAAGCCGGCACTTTGCGAGATATCGCTGATCTTCAGGTCGGTGTTTGTCAGCAGATTGACAGCGATATTGAGTTTGCGCAGCAGCATGAATTTCTTAAAGCTGATGCCAAAGGCGGATTTAAAGGTGCGGGAAAACCAGGATTTTGACCACTGACAGCGTCGGGCGGCTTCCTCTGTTGTCATTTCAAAATTTTCATTGGCATTAATGACTTGTAGTAGTTCGATAAGTTCGCTCAGGTAGCGATGATGGGTTCGTTCGGTAACAGGAACGGAATCTTTAAGGCGATTAAAAGCATGCAGTAGTACGCTTTGCATCAGGGAACGGAACAGCGAATCAGAGAAGTCGCTGAACTCACTGCACCAGCTCAGCAGCAGCTCAAGGCGCTCAGCCTCCTCGCCGGAAAGATAAACTACCGCGCCGCAGTGGGCCGCAGGTAGCGACAGATCATATCCTTCCAGCCACTCTTTTTCGAATTGCATAAGATAACGCTTGTGGCTGGCAGCGGGCGGTAGCGTCATTTCATGAATGAGTAGGGCAGGGACATATACCAGCGTGTTGTTTTTAATGGTAAATTTTTCGTCGCCAATTGAATAGCTTCCCCCTGATTCTCTGAACCACATCAGTTCGTCCATCATATGGAAATGTGGAACTACATTTATCCCATTGAAATCATTTATGTTATCTGCTCGCAGCGTAAAGAGTTCACCTGCGCCAACGGGGATCTTTTCGAAAACGGGAGATTCGTCACTCATCGGGTACACTCTTCTTATATTTAACAGGATAATTTATACATAACCGGATTGCCCTTAGCAATAACGTATGCCTATCAAATCTAACAGTGCTCTTATTGCGGAGGCGCGATGAATACTGCTCGTATTAGTATCAAAGAAAAATTCAGCTATGGCTTAGGCGACACCGGTTGTAATTTAGTATGGCAAACAGTGATGCTGTTCATGGCCTGGTTTTATACCGACGTATTTGGTTTAAGCCCCGCGCATATGGGAACCATGTTTTTAGCCGTCAGAGTATTAGATGCGGTGACTGATGTATTAATGGGGGCGGTGGCTGATAGAACCCGCACTAAATATGGTCAATTCCGGCCCTATATTTTATGGTTTGCCATTCCGTTTGGCGTATTGTGCTGCTTAACGTTTTATACCCCGGATTTAGGTTATAGCGGTAAGTTAATTTATGCCTATGTTTCTTATACTTTATTATCGTTAGTGTATACCGCTATTAACGTCCCGTACTGCGCGATGATTAATAATATTTCCAATGACTCCCGCGAGCGAGTATCGCTGCAGTCGTGGCGGTTTGCGCTAAGTACCTTAGGCGGCCTGATTGTGTCGCTGACTGCGCTACCGTTGGTAGCCTGGCTGGGGAAAGG